>JBDQHQ010000001.1:0-33834 GCA_040264795.1 Akkermansiaceae bacterium
AGATAATAATGGCGATGAAAGTACTGATGATGATGATGATAGCATGCTAAAGAAAAGACCTTGAGATCGTCATTGAATCTCTCCATCGCTGAGATGACGAGGCCAGTGCTCTCCTTCTCATGAGTGCTGATTCGGGTGCTGGTTCCGGTGCCTTTTGCTCCGGCTGGGCAGGAGACCATGTTGCCTGCCAGAAATGGTAAGTGTTGCCAGTGCCTGCAATCACTGTGATTATTGCTCCTCCAACCACTCCCGAGCTGTTGCGTTGGGACCGCTCACATACTCTGGCGCGATCCGCTATTTTTTCCAGTAGTGCATTACGCCAGGACCTCGCCGCTTTAAGGGCTAATTCCGGCTGCCCATGCACCCGGTCGGCAAAAAATTTACCGTATTTGATCCCTCTTCGCTGCAACCTGACTTGAAAACCGTGGGTGCCGGCATCGGGAAGGTCAATGCGGGTAATCGCGTAGTTGGGATCTTGTTGTCTGGACTCAGGCATAAAGATGATAGGGGTAAACATGCCACCGTATTGATGTACCTGCAAGCTGGAAGCTTGCTTCCGAGTTCATTCCCTGCTTTAAGGTCCCCGCCATGCCAGGAATTATTGTCAAACCACGCGCCCGCATCTTTCATGGGCATGACTGGGTCTATGCCTCGGAGATCCGCAAGTTGTTTGGTGAGCCCAAGGCAGGGGATGTCATTTCTCTCAAGGATTACCGGGACAGGCCATTGGGGACGGCTATTTACAATCCGCAGTCGCAAATTGTCGCGCGTAGGATTTCGCGCAGAAAGCAGAAGCTCGATACGGAGTTCTTCACGCGTAGGATTGAGCAGGCTATCGGGCTTCGCCAGAAGTCGGGGATTGATCCTGCACTGGCAAGGTTGGTTTGGAGCGAGTCAGACGGTTTGCCCGGAGTGATCGTCGATCGATACGGTGATCACGTGGTTTTGCAGACCCTCACTTTGGCGATGTATCTGCACCGTGAGCTCATTGCCGAGACTCTCAATGAGCTACTCGAGCCTCGTTCGATTATTTTACGCAATGATTCTCCCATGTTGGCTGCGGAAGGTCTGGAGGAAGAGTTGAGCATGTTGCACGGAGATAAGCCTGAGCCTTTTGTTGTTGAAGCACCAAGCGTCGAGGGCGGGGTGAAGTTTGAAATCGATTTGCTGGATGGCCAGAAAACCGGGCTTTATCTCGACCAGCTGGATGCGCACCGTGAAATCGCCAAGCTTGCCAAGGGTAAGCGGGTGCTGGATTGCTTCTGTAATCAGGGTGGCTTTGCCCTTGCTTGTGCCAAGGCAGGTGCTGCGAGTGTAACCGCCGTCGATTCATCAGGGCCAGCCATTGAGGCGACTTTGCGCAATGCTGAAATGAACGGGGTGGAGGTGAATGCGATCCAGCACAATGCTTTTGATTATTTGAAGCATTGTGAAGATCAGTATGACCTGGTGATCCTTGATCCACCGTCATTTACCAAAAACAAGAAGAGCTTGAATAATGCCATGCGAGGTTACAAGGAGATCCATCTCAGGGGTATCAAACTCTTGGACCGCGATGGCATTCTCGCCACTTACTGCTGCTCCCATCACGCTAGCCGTGAGTTGTTTTTAGAGAATATTGTCTCTGCCTCGGTGGATGCCAAGCGCACTTTGAGGCTGGTGGCAAGCCATGGTCAGAGACTGGATCATCCGGTGATCCCGGCGATTCCGGAGACCGAGTATCTCAAGGGATTTGTGCTGCAGGTGATGCCTTCCAGATAATAGTCATCCGGATTGACGCATCAGCTCATGGGGCCAGCAGAGTGAGGGGATGGACCGGAACATTCCGTAGCACCGTGAACAGGGCGATGGACGTCATGCCAAGCCATAGCCATGGGGCCCGTACGTTGGGGAGTGCTGGGGCCGGCTTGCCTAGGATGCTTACTCGCACGATGAGATAGCAAGACCATGTCATGAAGACGATGAAGCCCATTGTGAGCATGAGGTTGTGTCCAAAAGCCGTTGACCAATTTCCCGTGAGAATGCTCTCGGCACAGCGAGTACCGCCGCAACCCGGGCAGTGGTAGCCGGTGAGCAGTCTCAGTTTGCAATCAACAAGCGTACTCTGACTGCGATTGAGATAAATGCAGGCAAGCATGATGCCAGCAAGTCCCACAGGAAGCAGTAGTGGCCAAAAGCATCTCTTTTTCACCCCATCTCAGTGCCAATGGCTTTGTTATAGTGTATCTGTGGGTATTTCTGTGATGAAAGCCAAGAAGAAGACAATCAAGAACAGGACAGAGAATGCAATACTCAAGTATCCGGTAACCAAGCCGATTATCGCTAAAACCTTGCCGCCCACCATGGAGGGGTTTGCTTTGATTTTAGCCAGGGATTTGTGTCCGCAAATGACAGCCGGTATACCAGTAAAGAACCCGCAGAAAACAATGCTGAGAATACCACAAACCAAGCTGGCGATGGCAAGGCCGTCTGTCGTTGCAGCTGTTCCGGGTGCAATCCCGGAGGTGCTCTGTGGTGTCGTGAGAGGTGCTGCCGTGTCTGGAGCGGTGGCCGAGTCTGCAGCGGCTGACTGAAAGTCTTGCACGTCCTTGAGAGGAAGCCAGCCCTCCATGCCCTCTCGCCAGATTATGGTTTCCTCGGTAATTTGCCGAGTGGTGATGAGGTTGCGAATTTCCAAATCAGATACCGGGCCTTGTTGCGCGTTGTCTCTACTGTAATACCAATCTGCCATAACGAGGACTATGTTTGTTGCATTGTGGAGGGATGGCAATACTGAAATTTGTGCTGTAATATCCCTTGGTAGTCATTCTACTGTTCGTCCATGACGACACTGTTGATCGCTTTGGGTTCCTTGGTGCTCTATCTGGTGGCCTACAACACCTATGGGAAATGGTTGGGTCGTAAGATTTTCAATCTCAGTGTCGATACCAAAGTGCCGTCCATTGAGCTTGAGGATGGCAGTGATTATGTTCCTACCTCGAAGGGGGTTGTTTTTGGTCATCACTTTACTTCCATTGCAGGCACGGGTCCCATCGTCGGGCCCGCACTCGCAGTCATATGGGGTTGGTTGCCTGCCTTGCTATGGGTGCTTCTGGGGTCCGTGTTCATCGGTGCGGTGCACGATTTCGGGGCTTTGGTGGTCTCGATGCGTAACAAGGGTCAAACGGTGGGGGATATCGCCGGGCGGGTGATTTCACCGCGGGTCAGGATCCTTTTCCTGCTCATTCTTTTCATGGCTCTGACTATTGTTTTGGCGATTTTCGGGCTGGTGATTGCGGCGGTGTTCAAGGCTTACCCGCAGTCAATTACTCCCTGCCTGATTCAGATCCCGCTGGCTCTTTTGATCGGCTTTTTTATTCACCGCAAAGGTGGCAATATCATGCTGGCATCCCTCGCCGCTCTTGGGCTGATGTATCTCTCCGTTGCCTATGGCGATGTGGGCTGGCTTGGCCAAATCAACAGTCATTTGAAGAGCTGGTCGCTCATGGAGTGGGTCACGGTCTTGCTGGTCTATTCCTATGTCGCCTCAGTACTACCAGTGTGGACTCTGCTCCAGCCCAGGGATTATATCAACTCGTTGCAGCTACTGAGTGCTCTGGCCTTGGTAGTAGTCGGGCTTGTTTTTGCCGGTCTTTTCCATGGAGCTGCTGTTGATGGCGTGCGTCCGCCCTTGGAGATCGCGGCTCCCATGGTGGAAAGCTCGGTCAAGCTCAAGGATTTACCTCTGATTTTCCCCTTCCTCTTTGTTACCATTGCCTGTGGAGCTGTCTCGGGATTTCACTGCCTGGTCTCATCCGGCACGTCCTCCAAGCAATTACGCTGCGAGACGGATGCTCGTTTTGTAGGATACGGTTCGATGCTAACGGAGGGTTTTCTGGCAGTATTGGTGATCCTTGCCTGTGTTGCGGGCTTGGGGCTCGGGGTGGCTGATGGAGCTGGGGGCACCTTGCTCGGGGCGGATGCGTGGAATAGCCGCTATGAAGGATGGACTTCGATGAGTAGCTTGGGGGCGAAGGTGGGTGCCTTTGTTGACGGGGCAGCTAATTTTCTCAAGGCACTGGGTATTTCAGCCACTTTTGCCACCGCTTTGATGGGAGTTTTTGTCGCCTCTTTTGCTGCAACGACACTCGATACGGCATGCAGGCTCCAGCGTTACGTGGTCCAAGAGCTCGCGGCCAGCTTGATGAGACCCAATGCCAAGGATGATTTGGTCTCTCCTGCAGGAATTACGCTCTCATCCAATCCCCTGAGTTGGTTGGTCAACAAGCATGGTGCTACCTTGTTTGCTGTTGCGATCGCTTGGTGGATGGCGTCATTACCGGCAGCCGTGGGTAAAGCGCCGGGGACCGGGGGGTTGATTTTGTGGCCACTTTTTGGTGCCACCAACCAGCTGCTTGGTGGGCTTGCCTTCCTTGTCATCATGTTTTGGATGCTGCGCCAGCGTATGCCGATCTGGTTTATCATTTTGCCGGCCGTTTTCATGCTCATCTTGCCAGCCTGGGCGATGGCATATCAAATCTTTGGCCAGGCTATAGGCTCCACGGAAAGCTGGATTGAGCAGGGGCGCTGGTTGCTGGTAGTAATAGGCTCACTCTCACTGCTGCTCGAGGCATGGATGATCGTGGAGGCTGTTTTCGCATGGAGGAAAAGGCCGGGCTAGCTCAACAAGCCGCCATGCCTGTTGCCGAGCTGGTCACGGCGACTTTAGCCTAGACATCATAGGGGGTGCTGGCTAGCGTCCTCCACTGATGCGTGGTTTGTGCTTAAGCCTTTTCTTTGTGCTTGGTTCGGGGTTTTCCGAGCTGGCACCCAAGGCTGTTGCAGCCCTTCCCGGAGAGGGCAATACCCGTAGTGCTCAGCATCACATTATTCTGTGTGGGGGGCCTGCACTCCGGAAGTGGGAGGACCTGCGGGCAGAGAGTGACCAGCACGACCGTTGGTGGGGAAACTTTATCAGAGCATCTACTATCCGCATCGATGAAATCAGACGAGCTTACGGTGAGCATGCCGCCATCACTTGGATTGTTTATCGTCCCGGGTATGTGGCTCGTGGCAGTGAAGACGGCAAGCCCTACACCAAGTGGATTGCCGGGCAGGCCAGCAAGCGGGGAGTGAAATTGGTCTGGGTCAGTAGCGGTCTTTCAGCGATTAATGCCATTAACAAGCATCCTTCCAAGTCGGTGGTGACCTTTGATTTTATGGGCCACTCCAATAAGCATTGTTTCCTTCTTGATTACAGTGTGATCATTATGGGCTCCAGCAAGGCATGGATTCATGAAAAGGACTTATCCCGCATACGGCGCGATATTTTCTCTAGAAACGCGCAATGCCAGAGTTGGGGATGCCACACCGGTGAGAGTATGAGCGCTTACTGGAAACGAGCTACAGGGCATGCCATGCTCGGTGCCAAGGGCAAAACCAACTATGAAACCGTGGGCCAAGGACAGATGCCTGCGGTTTCGGGAAGTTGGGTGCGCTGAGACCATGATTTCCCATAGATCAAACCTTCCCTTACGACGTAATTTTTACTACCAATAACTTATGAAATTCGAACAACTCAAAGAAATCTACGAACTTCCGTTTTTTGAACTGATTCACAAAGCGCATGAAGTGCATGTTTCGAACTGGCCGGAAAAAGAAATCCAGCTCTGCACCCTGCTATCTATCAAGACAGGTGGCTGCTCGGAGGATTGTTCGTATTGCTCACAGTCTGCGCGTTACAACACCGAGGTTGAACGAGAGCCCTTGATGGATCTTGATGCTGTTATGGAGAGTGCTACTGCGGCTCGTGACAATGGCTCCACTCGTTTCTGCATGGGCGCGGCATGGAAGGGGGTTCGCAAAGGTACCAAACAATTCGATGATGTGCTTGAGATTGTTCGCAATGTAGCCGGCCTTGGTATGGAAGTATGCACAACCCTTGGTGAACTGGGTGCTGAGGAAGCCAAACAACTTAAGGAAGCCGGGGTGACTGCCTATAACCACAATCTAGATACCTCCCGTGAGCACTACCCTAATATCGTGACCAGTCACACTTATGATGATCGTCTCAATACGATCCGCCATGCGCAGGATGCCGGTATGAGTGTCTGCTGTGGTGGTATTCTTGGCCTGGGTGAAACCTCCGATGACCGCCTGAAAATGCTCGAGGTTATTTCCGAGTTCAACCCGCAGCCGGAGAGTGTGCCGATTAACTCCTTGATGCCAATGCCAGGAACACCTCTGGCGGAATCTCATACGGTGGATATATTTGATGTGGTGCGCATGATCGCGGTCACTCGTATTGCTTGCCCGAAAGCCAAGGTAAGGCTGTCCGCAGGGCGCAGCAATATGTCTGAGGAAGGTCAGACGATGTGTTTCTATGCCGGAGCTAATTCCATTTTCTATGGTGAAAAGCTGCTCACCACGGTGAATCCTGCTATCAAAAAAGACCTGAAGCTCATTGAGAAGCTGGGCATTAATCCTCTTCAGCCAAACCCTGAAATGGAAGCTCCAGACCCACAGTGTGACAAAGAGCTCTCTCCTTGTTGCAAGTAAGGGCTGTGGTCGCCCGCAGATGAGTAATCTTGATCTGCTGTCATCTCCAGCGACCTATCCATGAAGTCATGAATATAGCGATCACTGGTATTGGCCTGACCAGCGGTCTGGGAGACGGGGTCCAAGCGCATCGGGAAAAAATTTCGTCAGGGGAGCATGCCTTGCGCCCGCTTGCCGGGCTTCTTGGTGAGGACTCTCCCTATGCGGCGGTCAATGCTGGTTGGATTGAGAACAGGGAAATCATGCTGTCCCGCAAGTGGGCACCCGCATCGATGCTCTCTCTTCATGTGGCCAGGCAAGCTGTTGCTGACGCAGGCTTGAGTGGAGATGATTTGTCAAATACTGCCGTGATTGTCGGCAGTAGCCGTGGCAATGCTGCGGGGTGGGTTTCGGGCTGGCCCAAGAGGCGGCCGTTTAAGCTGATGGCAGCCAGTAACTCCATGCACGGGGAACTGGCATCTGTAGTGAGTATCGAGTTGGGCATCCGTGGGCCATGGCAGGTGATATCAAGCGGCTGTGCTGCAAGCCTGGATGCCATGGGTATGGCTTGGATGATGCTTCAACAAGGTGTGGTGAAGAGGGCTATTGTTATCGGGGTTGAGCTGCCACTCGTGCCGGAAATTTTGCAGGCCTATGCGAATACAGGGGTGCTGGCTTCAAGCATGATCAATGATCCCTATTCGCCCGATACCAGTGGATTATTTCCCGCTGAAGCTGGCGCCGCAGTGATCCTTGAAGCTGTGAGAGAGGATGCTGTCAATCAACGAAAACCGATGGCTCTTATGACGGGCTATTGGTGTAACTCTGATGCCGATTCTCCCATAGGCATGCCCGATGATGGTGCTGGTTTGCGGGATTGCATCCGGCAGGCACTTGGAGGTCTTGAGGCTGAGCCCGCGATCGCTGCCATTTGTCCACATGCCAGTGGCACGCCCCTACATGCCAAGGCGGAACTTGCGGCGCTCAAAGAGGCGATCCCGCAGGAGCAGCCCATTTCCCTGCATCCGCTCAAGCCTTACACAGGTCACTCTATCGGAGCGAACGGGGTGCTTGATTGCGCGATATTGGCGAGTTATCTTCAGCATCGGGAGTTGCCTCGCAACCTGCCCGGCATCACTTGTCCTGACGAGTCATTTACGCTTGAAGCTCATTCCCTGCCTGCCACAGGCTCGACTGTTCTGAAAATAGCAGTAGGCATGGGGGGGCATAATTCCATGGTTTCACTGAGATCACCATCAGCAGAATAATGCATATTAACGTGTCCATCGGAGAACAGAAATTGCGCCTCTTTGAGGGTGACGCCTTGATGGCAGAGTATGTGATTTCCAGTGCTGCCAATGGCATTGGTTTTGATGAGGGGAGTTATTGCACGCCCACGGGTCGTTTCGAAGTGAGTGAAAAAATTGGCGAGGGTGAACCCTCGGGAACGATCTTCAGGTCACGTCAGCCAACCGGGGTCTGGGATGGAACTCAAAGTGATGATGATATGGTGTTAACGCGTATCCTGCGCCTACATGGTCTGGATGCTGAAAATGCCAATACCATGGAGCGCTACATTTACATTCACGGCACTAATCAAGAAAGCTTGCTAGGCCAGCCTGCGAGTTGCGGGTGCATCCGTATGTCCAATAAGGATGTGGTCGATTTGTTTGATCGGGTTGAGGTAGGCACGCCTCTGGTGATTGGCTATTGAGTCATTTTTTGGCGGATGTACTCAAGCAGCTGCCGCGAGCCGTCTTCAAGCATGTCGGCAACCAGCTCGAAGCCTTCATCACCGCCATAATAGGGGTCCGGCACTTCAGGTATCTGGTGATCAGCGTGTTCGCAAAAATGGGTAAACATCATGATCTTATCTTCCAGCTCTGGTGATTTTGCCAGTCTGATGACATTGGCGTAGTTCTCCTTATCCATGGTGACGATCAAATCAAAGTCACACATATCCTGGCTGGTGAACTGCCTTGCAGAGCCGGCACTTTTGATATTGCGGTCATTGAGGGTTTTACTCATGCGCTTGTCGGGAGCTTTACCCGGGTGGTAATCATGAGTGCCTGCGGAATCAATCCGGATCACATCATCAAGGCCGGCTTGTTGGACATGATGACGGAAAATATTCTCCGCTGCGGGTGATCTGCAAATGTTGCCCAGGCAGACAAAAATGACGTGATAAGGCTGAGTTGACATGGACCAGAGGAATTTATGGAAGTGTGCGTTTGTTATTAAACAACAACCAGAGAAAAAATGGTCCACCCAGTAGTGCGGTGACAATGCCTACGGGAACTTCTGCCGAGGAGGAAATATTGCGGGCAAGGGTGTCACATAGGGCAAGGAAACTGCCGCCAAATAAAATCGAAGCCGGGATCAGGCGATGGTGATGAGAGCCGATCATAAGCCGGCAAATGTGAGGTGACATGATGCCGACAAATCCGATTGGGCCACAGACGGTGACGATGCCTGCAATCATGAGAGAAACTCCAAAAAAGAGAATAAGTCGTGTTCTCTCAACATGAACGCCGCGGCTGGCAGCCACGTCATCGGTAATGGATAATAGATTTAGTTCGCGGTGCAGAAATACGGTGATGAGTATGCCACTAAGCACGAAAGGTGCGAGTTGTAGCACGGTATCCATGCTGGCACGACTCAGATCACCCATGAGCCAGTGTAGGATTCGGAAGCTGCTGCCTGCATCACTAAGATACTGTAAGAGCAGGATCAGGCTCGAAAAAAAGAAGCTGATGGCGACGCCACCCAGCAGCATGGTTGTGGGGGATGTTTTGCCGGAGCAACGGGCGATGCCATACACGAGGGCTACCGAGAAAAAGGCACCGAGCAGCGCGAACAACGAGGTGCTTGAAAGTCCCGCCAAAGTGAAATGAAGTCCGCTGACAATGGCGATCGTGACTCCCAGTGAGGCTCCGCTTGCCACTCCGAGAGTGAAGGGGGTTGCCAGTGGGTTGCGGAAAAGGGCTTGGAAGACCACACCACCAAGTGACAGGCCGGCTCCGGCAAGAAAAGACAGTAGCACACGAGGAACACGAATTTGCCATAGGATGATGGCGTCCATGTCATTCGCTCCCGGGCGGGTCAGGGCATCCCAGCTAAGCGCATGGTGACCCACCCAGGGAGTGAGCATGACGGTTATCACAGCAAGGAGGCACAAGCTGAGTATGACTGTAGTCTTGTTCTTGGTAATCATGTGCCGGGTGTTTGCTGGGGTAAAACCAAGGGCTTGCCTGATTGAGGGTGTGGATGAAGTAGCCAGTCTGCATCAAATACCTGCTGAAGGGTTTCTTTTTGCATGAAGTCGGTAGCTTGCTCATCAATGAGTGTATGGCCGTCACGCATGCCAATGATTCGGTCAAAATCACATGAAGCCCAATTGAGATCATGGGTAATGACGATCAAGGTGATCCCGTTTTCCTGTGATATCTTGGTTAAGAGTTTATGGATCATGTCTCGTTGCCTCGGGTCGAGGTGTGCCGAGGGCTCATCGAGAATCAATACCGGTGACTCTTGTGCGAGGGCCGCGGCGATGCTGACTTTCTGACGCTCGCCACCACTCATGGTGGAGAGCGCTTGCTCGCTGAGGTGGGTAATTCCGGTGATGTCAATCGCTCTATCCACGATCTCAGAGTTGGCCTCAGATTGATTTTTTGGCCCGCATCCGTAGGCGTATCGGCTTAGGCTGATATACTCCCTGGCAGTGAATGAGATGCGCTCGGGGAGCTGCTGGGGAACATAACTCGTCAAGCGTGCGATTTCACTCCGGCTTATTTGACCGATGGGGGACCCGTTCAATAAAATACTGCCACTGTCCGGACGGGTGAGGCCAAGAATGCAACGTGCCAGGCTTGTTTTGCCGGCCCCATTAGGGCCAATGATGGCGAGACGCTCCCCCGAGCTCACTTCCAGATGAGCATCATTCAAGAGGGTGTTACCACCTTTACTGAGGCTGAGTGCTGAGGCCTTGATGATATGCTGATCCATGGGTTTAGCGGGTAAATGATGCCGAGATCGCTAGGGTGAATTGTTGGAGAGTTTGTGGGAAGCGTGGGCCGGGAATCAAGTGTTGATCACCGTGAATGATCACAACGCGCTTGTTTTTGATAGCCTTGATTTCCGGGAATGCCTGCCACGCTGCTAGTAGCCGATCTCTGCCCACTCGAAGCCATGTGTCCGTGTTGACCATATCAATGATGATGTCCGGCCTGAGTTCAATGAGCTTCTCTCTGGATAGCATCGGGAATGATACAGGTCCCTGGTAAGCATTAACCCCGCCTGCCATTTCGATGAGTTCTCTGTGATAACCCGAGCTGCCGGCGATCACCACCTGATCGGGTTGTTGGGCGGCAGTATCCCGGCTAATACAGACTAGAACACGAGGTTTGGGAGCATTTGTGGAGTAGCTTAAGGATTGCTCACTGAGCTGGTTTTGGATGCCTGTAGCCAACTGCTTGGCGCGCCGGGGAAGTGCCATTGCATTACCTATGAGAGAAATGGAGTCGATGATGCCGGCAGTGTGATTATGATCCACGCTGATCGTATCTATGCCAATTTCACTAAATCTGTTTGCTGCTTGGCTTTGTTCCTTGAGCAAGATTATGCAGTCCGGCTTGAGCTCCAATACTTTCTCAAAGTTGAGATCCATATAACCACCCACGCATGGCTTTTGCTTTGCCTCCGGCGGGTGGTTGGCAAAACGTGGAACTCCCACCAGCTTGCTCTCTAGTCCGAGCTGGTAGATGATTTCCACGATGCTTGGCGAGAGAGCAATAATGCGATGATAACTGGCAGCTTTGGTTTCAGGCTGTTGAGCTCCACTGGTATTGCTGATATGTGTTCTGAGAAGCTGGCAGCCGATAAAGAAAACAAGGATCACAAGCACAAGAAGCAGCCCACGAGCGCGACTGCTTGCTTGCTTTATTGTGTGATGATTTCCCGGCATGGGAGTGGAAGCTGGCATCTGGGGTGGGTGACTTACCAGGCAATACTCACTCCCCCAAAGACCCCGCGTCCGCGCCCAGGGTAGGTGGTGAAGGTATCGCTATAGTATTCGTAATTCTCATCGAGGAGATTTTCTACGCGTAGATTCAAGGCAACATGATCGCTGAGCTTATAATGGCCGTAGAGGTTGATGATCTGATAAGAAGACAATGAATTGCCTCCATAGCTCCTGCGATCTACATAGGAGGCACTGAGCCCGGCCTGGAGCTTGTCGGTGACTTTACCGTTGATGCGGATCCCAATCGTGTTGTCAGGGATGTCGACCAGTTTGCGGTCAAGCCATGTATAAGAGACCGTCATGCTGAGGCGATCATTGAGGAAGTTAGCCATAGCGAATGCCTCAATGCCACTGGTCTCTGAGGTTCCCTTCAAATTGATGTAGCCGCTGCCTGGATTGACGATTGCATCCTCAAGTTGATTGCCAAAGTAAGTAAGGCCTATCGTGTATTGGTCGTCGCAGAAGCCTTGTTCAACGCCAAAGTCCCATCCCAATGACTCGACCGGATCGAGGTCAGGGTTGGCTGCGATGCCAAACGCGGGGTTGCCGTTTAATTCACTTGAATTTGGAATCCGAAAGCCGTGACCCAGACTGCCACGGAAAATAGTGTTACTCCGCTCACAGGTATAAGTACTGGCAAGGCGCCATGTGAAAACGTCATCATTAAAACCATTAAGGCCATCATCACTGTAGTCCTCCCAGCGAAATCCTCCGGAGAGGCTGAGTTGCTCAAGGGGACTCCAGATATGATTGATATATGCACCTTGTTGTTCACGGCTGCGCTCGTCGTCGCTGCCAAAGCTGTCCCGGTAGCGGTAATCGGAATTTTCATGCACAAGGCCGGTTATGGTGGTGTGTTGACGACTCCATTTGATGGTATTGTCCCAGTAAATACCTTTTTTTGTGAGGGATTCCTCATTGGTAAATGAAATGGTGGGTGGTTGTGTGCCCGGGTTATAGAATAGATCACCCGGATTACCGAAGGATGGAGTGGCAGCACGGCTCACAAAGTCGGATTCCTGATCGTAGATGCCAAGTGTCAGTTTGCTGCTCCAGATCTGATTCCATTGGTAATTGGCAAAAAGTGTAGCCAGGTCATAACGAAAATCCGTCTCGTCCGGCCCATTGTAGAACGGACCCGTTTGGGGACCTTCGTAAGTCGATTCTGCGCCACGCAGGGTGAGTCCGACACTGAGGCGGTCGTTCACTTCATAATCAAGACGAAGTGCGTAGGAAGCCATATCAAATGTATTATGAGGGAGGTCATTATCGGTGACCTCTTGTCCAAGCGACATTGAATAGGATAGGCCTTGGTCGGATCCCTGTAGGCTGAAGTTGGAGTTCACGGAGTTGAATGACCCGCCCTCGACTTGGACACTGCCACTGTGATCACCTTGACCTTTTTTCGAGTAGAGGCCCAGCACACCTGCGATGGAATCACCGCCATAAAGGGCTCCCTGTGGTCCGCGCAGGACTTCGATTCGGGACAAGCCATTGAGGTTGTTGGATCCCAGAAATTGCTTGCTGAGTATAAAACCACTATTGGTGTCACTGATGCGCATGCCATCGACAAGTATATGAGTGTGCGTAGTCCTCAAGCCCCTGATGTAGAGGTCCGAGGAAGAGCCCCTTTGGCCACCCAGTGATTCAGAGGTAACGCCAGGGACGAATTTCAAGGCTTCATCAATCGAGCGAATACCTGATTGAGACAGGCTGTCAGCATCCAGAACGCTGACTGAACTACCCACTTGGGAGAGGGGGCTCACTATCCGGTTAGCAATGATCGTGGTATCCGGGAGCTTTTCAGGTTCCTCCTCGGCCGAATCGACGGCGCTTGCAGATACTAGACAAAAGGCGATGATGTATCCTCTTCCACGGTTATAGAAACGAGTGGGCAGGGCTAACTTGGTAACACTCGTATAGAGTGCGGTTATTTTATGTTGCATTGGTGATGAGTGTTTCCTGTTATACGCAGGAGATCGCTCTACTCTCCATGGCTGGCATTCTGACTTATCATGACACTTTTACATGTCATGACTCACAGTGGCGTAACCGCTCCAGAATAGCTCGTGTCTGTGACAAGAGCATCACTGGATTCCCCATCTATTTCCTGCCCGTCAGTTGCGGGCCTCCATGTAGAGATCACATCATTGATGACGTGATGAATGTATTTACTGCTAAAAAAGCCGGATAGCAATCCGATTGAGAAATATTCTCAGTATGTGGTTGATTGGTCTCGGAATATGGTCTAATTTTCAAAGTGTTATTCATTTTCTAACACTTCATCTGTAATTTCATACCATATTACATTCACAGACAACCCATAACCTATAACCTGTAACCCATTCATTAATGACAGAGAGCGAAAAACAAGAATTGCGGGCAGCCCTGATTGGGCAGCGTAACGAAGTAATGGAAGATGTCAGCCGGCATGGAGTTAAAACAGGTGTAGGAGCAGGTGCTATCGCAGATGAGACGGAGAGGGCCGATAAGATTGCCGAGAATATGGTCGAGCATCAACTCGGCTTTTCAGAGAGCAAGCTTTTGGAAAAAATTGAATATGCTCTGGAGCGCTTGGATGAGGGCTCGTATGGCATTTGTGATGACTGCAAGAAAGAGATCAACATTGAGCGTTTGAAAGCCAAGCCATCGGTCTCACTTTGCATTAACTGTCAAACAGCCAAAGAGCAGGGAAGTAACAGGGACATGCTGCGCTAAGTGATTGAGCAGGGAGTCTCAGCCTTGGTGGTTTTGATCGAGTGGACCCCTCGTTTTGAGGCTTTTCTGGGGCTTGAGAGCTGAGCCCTGATCCGTTAAAAAAAGAAGCACGGCGAATACCGTGCTCTGTTTATTTGATGTGCTTGATGTTTGCAGTGCTTGTGGGGCAATTGAAATCCCTATTGGGCAATTGAGGCACCGTAGCCGGCGTCTTTGATCGCCTTGATGAGTGCATCATTGCTGACGTTATTCTGAGCGGTGACGACAGCTTTGTCAGGCATGCTCACATCTGCTTTGGTGACTCCCTTGACTGCTTCAAGTGCGGACCGCACTTTTTTCACACAGCTAGCGCCTCATGTCATGCCGCTTACTTTGAGTTGTATGGTTTTGGCTGCCTGAGGCTTGGGCGCGGCTTGAGCTGCGGGAGGTTTGGGCGCTTCTTTTTTGGGAGCTGCTGGCTTGGGTGCTGGAGGTTTTGGGGCGGCAGGTTTCGGAGCTGCCGGCTTGGGCGCGGCAGCCTTCAAGCTGGCTCCAAGGATTACCTCGGGAACAAGCTTGTCCTGATCCTCTTCTTCGAGACCCTCTTGGGCTTGTTGGTAAGCCTCAACGAGCACCTTTTCCAAGGACTGGGCACCTGCATCAGAGACTTTGGTGTTCCACAAGTATACTTTTTTCAGAGAGCTCATTTCCTCCAGGTTCTTGATGCCTGCATCTGTTACACCTGTGCTGTGGAGATTCAAAATTTCCAGTCGATTGAGTCTTTGGATTTCCGGCAGGGAGGAATCGGTGATGCCGGTCTGGTTGAGCTTGAGAGAGCGTAGACCCACAAATCCGCCAATCACCTGTGCGGAAGCATCCGTGATGGCAGTGGCGCTCAGATCGAGCTCGGTGATGTCATTGGCGGCATCTTTCAGGATTGCGAGGCTTTCGTCATTGAAGTCCTTGCGGTAGCTCACTGCGGAGAAGGAGAGGTTCGTACTATCCTTGGAGATGTAATTGAGGGAGCCTGCGTATTTTTCATTAACCGACTTCAGCGAAGAGGCAAGGCGCGAGCGCTTGGCTTTCATGGCAGCAACGCGTTCTTTTTCAGCCTTTTCTTTGGCTGCTTTCTCACGAGCAATTTGCTCTGGTGTCTTGAGGGTGTTGATAGCTGCCGTAATCTCCTCTGGAACTTCGATCGCACTGAGGGTGTCTGTCTCAGGTGCGCCAATCTTCACCCACCAATCGATGATCTCGATTTCTTCCTTGGTGAGTTGTTTTTTGCCCTCGGGTGGCATGTGCAGATCATCTTCCATGGGGAGGTGGAGATAGGTGACCATGGCACTGTTTTCCGTATCGCCAGGAATCAGGCAGTCCGTTTCCTCACCACCATCAAGCAGTGCAGCATAGCTATCCATGCGGAGGCCGCTTTTCTGCTTCTTCTCACCATGGCAGGTGATGCATTTTTGCTCCAGAATGGGGTGAATGATGTTGGTGTAAACAATAGGATCAACAATGACCTCCTCCTTGGCGGCTTCTTCATCCAGTTTCCATGGTGCTTTGTCCATGGGGTCACCATGCGTGATTTCTCCACCGTGGTGACCAGCACTCATCATCATCGCTGTAGTGAGGAGTAGACCGAGGATGTAGCCGGGCTTGGCAAACTTACCCCAGCAATTGATATCGGAGGCATACTTGACGAGGAAGGTGGCGATTAGAAGAATAGTAAAAATGATGCCATCGCGCTTGTGTTCCTCAATGAGCTCACCGGAAAAGTCACCCGTCAGGTAGAGGCAATACCCGAAGACAACGGCGAATACTCCGGTAGCTGAGGCGAAGAAGAGAGCGAGTGTGGTGTTCGGGCTGTATTTGCCAAAGGTGATCAGGCGAAGAACCTCCATGACCAGAACAAGCATTACTGCACCGATGGGAAGGTGCAGAAAGAGGGGGTGGAATTCTCCCAGAAAACCGATCCATTTGCCAATAGTGGTAGTGACACTCTCACTGGCCATGCCGACCTCTCCCAAGGTGGGCATGATGGCAACGCAAATCACAGCGATTACGCTGATAACGATTACAGGAATGAAGAATTTGCGCTGAGCACCGTTTGGAGCCTTCTCGGAGCTGCTCTCAGTCTTCTCGCTCTTGCTTTTCTTGTCTTTGGCTGATTTGCCTTCGTTTTTATCCATGGTCATTGAATGAACGTTGATTGAGATTGAAATCTTACGCAAAACTTACACAAAACTTACACAAATAGGACACAAAAATTACTTTTTCGCCCAAAAGAAAATTAGGCAAGGCTAATTCTTGCTTGACCATCGCAATTTGGGGGCTTAGGAGTTGGATATGGCAAAGAAAATTTGCGTTGTTCTCGTCGTTGTGGGTCTTCTGGTTGGAGGGCTCGCATGGATCTTGCAAAGGGAGCAAACCAGCCAGAATGGAGCTGTGTCCTCGGATGGCCAGTTGCTTGTTGTTACTACGACAACGATGGTAACCGACATGCTTAGAGTGATTGGCGGCGATCGTATTACGGTAAAGGGCTTGATGGGCCCCGGGGTTGATCCACACAGTTATCAAACCACCTTTGAGGATACGGCCGCATTACAGCAAGCAGACATGATTTTCTACAGTGGACAGCATCTGGAAGGCAAGATGCAGGACGTGTTGGAAAAAAGGGCGAAAAACAAAGGCTCTGTATTCGCGCTGACCCATGGGATTAACCAAGCTGGTTTGTTAAAGCCTCAGGAGGAATTCCAAGGGTATTATGACCCGCATGTCTGGGGGAATCCTGAATTGTGGTCAGAGTCGGTTGCTCTGGTCATGGATGCCCTATGTGAAGCAGATCCGGAGGGTGCAGAGGGCTACAGAGAGCGGGGGCAAAGGTACCGTCGAGAGCTTATCGAGCTGCACAAGTGGGTTCAGGATCGCGTGGCTGAAGTGCCTGTTTCCCAGCGTGTGTTAGTAACCAGTCATGACGCGTTTTACTATTTTGGTGAGGCCTTTGGCTTTGAGGTGAAGGGCTTGCAGGGAGTCTCTACCAATTCGGAATCCGGGCTCAAAGACCGGGCGGATTTGGTGAGCTTCATCAAAGAACGCCAACTGAAGATGATTTTTCCCGAATCCAGCGTGAATGCCAAGGGGATCAAGGCGGTTGCTGATGAGGCAGGGGTCAAGGTCAGCCGGCATGAACTGTTCTCCGACGCAATGGGTATCCCTGGTGATGTGGTCGACTTACACGGTGAGAGCTACGACAAGGGCACCTACATCGGAATGATGAAACACAACGTGAACACCATTGTAGACGGGCTGAAGTAAGCCTTGGCCCCGGACCCGGGCAGCACGAGAAGCACACAAAAAAACGATTCATGAAGCAAGATTCAGTTCCAGCACTCGAGACCCATGACCTGACGGTGACCTATCACAAACGCCCGGTGCTCTACGGCATTGATGTGGCAGTCCCGGAGGGAAGCCTGGTAGGCATTGTGGGCCCCAACGGAGCTGGGAAGTCGACCCTGATCAAGTCGATCATGGGGGTGGTTGCCTCATCGGGAGGCTGGGTGAAGGTCTTTGGCGGACCGCTGAAGGAAAACCTGCACCGCGTTGGTTATGTGCCCCAGCGGGAGAGTGTTGACTGGGATTTTCCGGTGACGGTCATGGATGTGGCTTTGATGGGCACCTACGGACGCTTGGGCCTTTTTGGCAGGCCAGGCAAAGCGGAAAAAAAGCGCGCCAAGGACGCCTTGGAAAAAGTGGGAATGTTGCCCTACGCCAACCGGCAGATAGGTAATTTAAGCGGCGGCCAGCAGCAACGTGTGTTCCTTGCCCGGGCACTTGCTCAGGATAGTGACCTTTATCTGATGGATGAGCCTTTTGCCGGAGTCGATGCAGCGACGGAAACAGCCATCGTGGCTTTGCTCAAGGAAATGCGTGAGCGTGGCAAAACCGTGCTTGTCGTGCACCATGACCTACAGTCCGCAGCAGAATATTTTGATCATCTGCTCTTGCTCAACATGCGTCTTGTTGCCTTTGGCAAGACCGAGGAAGTTTACACTTCAGAGCTTTTGCAAAAGACCTACGGGGGCCGGCTGACCATTCTCACCGAAGTGGCAGACCAGGCGGCAAAACTATCGACATAATCATGCTTGAGGAAATGTCAGTTGTGGCATCTGCCATGGATTTTTTGATACCGGCAAGCGGAAGTGGTAAAGCTCTGATGGCAGTGGTGCTGCTTGGAGCTGGTTGTGGTCTGCTGGGCTGCTTTGTGGTATTACGCCGCGTTGCCTTGATGGGGGACGCTATTTCGCACGCGGTTCTACCCGGTGTGGTTGCAGGTCTTATTTACAGTTCGGATCGAAACCCCGGGGTGATTTTTCTTTTTGCTGCCATGGCAGGTTTGTTGGGCGCAGCTTTGGTGCGTTTGATGATGGCCAGCACACGTCTGAAGTCTGATACGGCTCTCGGCATTGTGTTGGCAACATTTTTTGCCTTCGGCATCATGTGGCAGTCGAGAAATCAGCAGGACACTGTGGGGGTGATGAATTTTCTCTTCGGCAACATAGGCTCGATCGATGGTAGCGACTTGCGAATGATGCTCATGACGACAGCGGTGTTGGTGGTGACCATGTTTTTTCTCCGGCGGCCTTTGTTAGTGCTGAGTTTTGATGAGGGGTTTTCAAGGGGGCTTGGATACCCTGTGAAAATTCTTAACGCCGTGTTTTATTTTTTGCTGACCTTCTCTGTTGTAGTCTCGCTGCAGGCGGTCGGGGTGGTGCTGGTGTCCGCCATGCTTATTACCCCGGCGGCCGCAGCCTATTTGCTCACTGACCGCTTTGATCGTATGTTGATCTTGTCAGTGGTATTCGGTGTTTTCTCAGGTGTTACTGGCGGGCTGGTATCAGCCGAGGTGAATGGCTTGCCCACTGGTCCTGTCATCGCCTTGTCGGCTACCGCGGTATTCGGAGTGGTTTATTTGGTGGCACCCAGGCACGGGGTTTTGGCCAGGATATTGAGAACACTTCGGCGTAGAATGCGGGTGAGAAGAGAGAATACCCTCAAGGCTATTTATCAGATTCATGAGAGTGAGGGCTTTGTTCACGAGGAGGTCAGTGTGTTGATGCTGGCCCGCAAGAGGATGCAAACTGAGGAGGTGGTCAGAAAAGACTGCAAGGCCTTGTTAAGCCGCGGACTGATCGTCATGGCAGAGGATGGGGTCTCTCTGCATTTGAGCCGGTCCGGTTGGAAGAGGGCGATGGAAATTGTTCGCAACCACCGCTTGTGGGAGCTCTACCTTACCAACGAAGCTGATTACGCTGAGGATCATGTCCACGAGGATGCGGAGAAAATAGAGCATATTCTCGGCCCTGGCATTGTCCGCCAACTTGAACAACACCTGGATTTCCCTGAGCTCGATCCGCATGGCAAACCCATCCCGCAACCGGCCCATTTGGTCGCGGGGCCAACCGTTACCATCTGATGACAGTATTGGAATATATGACCCTGCCATGGGAAGTGCTCGGACTGGGAGCACTCTGGCTGATTTTGATGGCGTTCTTTGTGGCCTTGCCCTGTTCGCAAATGGGTTCGTTTTTGATTTTACGCCGTATGGCTCTGACTGGTGATGCCATTAGTCACAGTGTGTTCCCGGGCGTAGTTATAGCATTTTACATCACAGGGGATCTGGCCTCACCCTGGCTCATCATAGGTGCTGGCCTGGCAGGCTTAGCTTCCACGGTGTTTATCGAGTTGATCCACAGATGGACCAGGGTGAAACAGGATGCTGCCACGGGTATTTCATTTACCGCACTTTTTGCCCTGGGTGTTGTGCTGATGGAATTGTTACTGGGTAAAAATGTGGACCTTGACCTTGAGTGTGTCTTGCACGGTAGGCTGGGTTTGTTGTTGGAGGATGACAAGGTGGCAATGTTAGGTCTTTTAATACCCAAGCCCGTTGTGGTGATGGCTGGCGTGGCTTTGACGAGCACGTTGCTCTTGGTGTGTTTTTACCGCGTGATGATGTTGAGTTCTTTTGATGCTGACTTGGCCGCATCTTATGGCTACCGGCCTGCTGTGATTCACTACGGTATGATGTTTGTGGTGTCGTTCATTGTGGTTGCCGCATTCCAGGCAGTCGGCGCTATTCTGGTGATCGCATTGCTGATATTGCCGGGAGCTGCGGCTTATCTCTGTAGCCACCGCCTCAAGGTGATGTTGATGCTTGCCGCCTTGCACGCGCTGGTGTCCTCCGTGGGGGGTCTTTATCTCCACGTCTGGTTTAATTCCAATATGGCAGCCTCGGTTGTGGTCTGTGGCGGTATTGTTTTTCTTCTGGCCTGGTTGTTGGGGCCAGTAGACGGAATGCTGTGGAAATATTTCCGAGATGAAGTTCAAAACCCTGAAGAATCAGAGGCTCAGGCTCGAAATGGCACAACTTGATACATTCGGGCTTGCCCATAGTAGCCACGGAGGGTAGTTCAGTGACCCCGCACTAGGGGGACACCATCATCTACATATCATGGCTATTCAACGCGCTCTTCTCTCTGTTTCCGACAAGTCCGGTTTGATCGACTTTGCCAAAGGGCTAAACAAACACGGCATCGAACTACTCTCCACCGGGGGGACATCCAAGGCACTCAGAGAAGCCGGCCTTGATGTGATCGATGTCTCGGATTTCACCAATGCCCCTGAGCTCTTTGAGGGGCGGGTAAAGACCTTACACCCGAAAGTCCATGGTGGTCTTTTGCACAAACGGGATGATGAGCTGCACCTTAAACAAGCCGAGGAGCATGACATTCCCCCCATTGATTTGGTGGTTGTTAATTTATACCCATTTGAGGAAACAGTGGCCAAGCCGGACGTCACCCTTGAGGAGGCCATTGAGAATATTGATATTGGCGGCCCCTCGATGCTGCGCAGTGCGGCAAAAAACTACAAGTCAGTCACGGTGGTAACCGACCCCAAGGATTACGACCGCGTGCTTGCTGAAATGGAGGAACATGATGGGGATACTTCTCACAAACTTCGTGAAGAGCTGGCACTGAAGGTGTTCTTGCGCACCTCTACCTACGACTCCGCGATCACCAATTATCTCTCCCAGGCGGGAGATGGAACCCGCTCACAACTCGTCATCAGCCTGCCACTTGATCAGGAGCTGCGCTATGGTGACAACCCCCATCAGCCCACGGCACTCTATGGTAATTTCAGTGATGTGTTTACCCAGCTACAGGGTAAAGAGCTCAGTTATACCAACGTCATCGACATTGAAGCCGCGTCTGAATTAATCACTGACTTTGTCCGGCCGACGGTGGGTATTCTCAAGCACACCAATCCCTGTGGGCTCGGTCAGCATGACGAGGATTTACGTAAGGCATGGCAGCTGGCCTATGAAACCGATACCCAGGCTCCTTTTGGTGGCGTGATTGTCGTCAACCGAACCCTCAATGAGGGTCTTGCGAGAATCATTTCCTCGATCTTTACCGATGTGATCATCGCACCCGATTTCGACTCCGATGCTCGGGCGATTCTGCAGAAAAAGAAAAACCTGCGTCTGATCAAGTTGAATACGGAGGCTTGGGAATCTGTCAGGAAAGATCCGGTGATACGCTCTGCTCCGGGAGGGGTCATGGTCATGGGGCGTGATCATACTGCCTTGGGACTTGATAATATTGAGGAGAGGGTGGTGACCAAACGTCCTCCCAGTGAAGATGAAATCCGTGCGATGCGCTTTGGCTGGCGAGTGGTCAAACACGTCAAATCCAATGCCATCGTATACTCCGGTATGGACCGCACTCTGGGAATAGGTGCAGGTCAGATGAGTCGTGTGGATTCTTCCCGTATTGCAGTCTGGAAGGCCAAGGAAGCGGGTCTTTCGCTCAAAGGAAGTATTATGGCCTCTGATGCCATGTTGCCTTTTGCCGATGGCCTGAATGCTGCCATTGAAGCGGGAGCTACAGCCTGCATCCAGCCAGGTGGATCGATACGTGACGAGGAAGTCATTGCTGCTGCTGACGAGGCAGGCATTGCCATGGTCTTCACCGGCCATCGCCACTTCAAACACTAGTTGATTGTCAGCCGGACCGGTTGTCCTGATAACAGGCTGCTTGTGCATGCTATCTGGCTTGGCTATGATCAGCATGGCTAATTAGGGTTTGACGCGCATTGCTGATGGGCGAGAGTGGGCATGGTTCTTATCGATTGATTATGAAATGGTTTTTCATTGCTCTACCACTACTGGCGCTCTCTTTATTCTGCTTTGCCCAACCCAAGGGCAGCAAGCCTCCGGTAGAGAAACAAAACCCCCGTTATGTGGCTGAGGCTCCCTTGCCCAAAGGCTGGCCCAAGCCCGGCCCTTATAACGAGGTGACGCTGAAAACTTTCCCGGCTTACCGCGCAGCGTATACCCAAGGCAAAGGCAGTGGTTTTGCCTTTTGGCGTTTGTTTCGCCATATCAAACGCCAGGGTATTCCCATGACTTCACCGGTTGAGATCGGCATGGCGCAAAAAGAACAAAAGCTGGGCATGGAATCGATGGGATTTCTCTACCAACATGACGAAGTGGGTAAGCTTGGTCAGGATGGTCGTAAGATCGAGGTGCGGGATGTTGCTGCGATGAAGGCCCTGAGTTACACCTGGCAAGGGGACAAAAATAAAACCACGCTTCAAAAAGCCAAGCTGGCTTTGGACACGGTGTCAAAAAAGCGCGGCGTGAAGAGCGATGACTATCGTGTGATGGGTTATAACGGCCCCCGGGTTTCCAAGGATCAGAAAACATGGGAGATGCTTCTGGTATTGCCCGCAAAAGAAGAGCCCCAACCCTAATCAGGGATAAGAAAATGGAAGTCTCTCTGGTCTATCCGCATCAGCTCTACAAGGAGCACCCGGCTTTGGCTGCCAAGCGGCGGGTGTATTTTCTCGAGGAGCCTTTGGTTTATGGTGCGGACAGGCAATGGCCTCTGGAGCATCATGCTCGCCGCCAGGCTCTGCTAAGGGAGTCCGGAGTGGAGTATGTTCATTACCTCACTGGTCTTGGTTTCGAGGTTGAACACATAGGTCTGCCCGATATCCGCCAGGAGAAATCTCACAGCAATGATCTGCTCAATCATCTGCCAGGTGAAGTCACGGGCATTCATTTGGCGAGGCTTGTGGATGATCTGATCACCCGCCGTCTTGAGAAATGGTGTAGGCAACAAAGTATCGAACTCATTTGGTATGATACGCCTAATTTTCTGAGCCCCGAGGACTGGTGGCGTGGATATTTGGAGGGTAAAAAGAAGCCCTTTATGGCGCATTTTTATCAGGCACAAAGAAAGCGCATGGGGATTCTGATTGATGACGAGGGGAAGCCTGAGGGTGGATCCTGGAGTTATGATGAGCTTAACCGCAAGAAACTGCCCAAAGCTTATTGTGAGCCCCAATTACCCGAAGTCAGGAAGTTTAGTGATGAGACAAGCTCCTGGGTCAATGAACACTTTCCTGATGCCTGGGGAGATTGTGCTATGGGATTGCCCAGGACACATGAGGAGGCAGAGGCATGGCTTGAGGTCTTCCTCAAGGAACGCTTTGATCTCTTTGGTGACTACGAGGACGCTATCTCTAGCCGCTTTGCCACCCAGCAGCACTCATTGCTCACACCGATGCTCAACATCGGATTGCTTGAGCCGGGCTATGTGGTGCAACGCGCCATCGATTATGCCAAAGAACACGATGTTCCGCTCAATTCCCTCGAGGGTTTTGTCCGGCAGGTGATTGGCTGGCGTGAGTTTATGCGCTGCATGTATGAGCTGCATGGGCGCGAGATGAGGGTGTCCAATTTCTGGGGCTTTACTCATGACATGCCGGCATGCTTCTACTCGGGGCGCAGTGGCTTGCCGCCTGTGGATCGTGCGATCAAAGAGCTGCTCAAAACCGGCTACTGCCACCACATTGAGAGGCTCATGGTATTCGGCGTAATTTTCCAACTTTGCCACGTGGAGCCGACCGCGGTCTATCGCTGGTTCATGGAGATGTTTATCGATGCCTATGACTGGGTCATGGTGCCCAATGTCTACGGTATGAGCCAGTTCGCTGACGGAGGGAAGTTTGTCACCAAACCCTATGTCTGTGGGTCCAACTACATTCGCAAGATGTCAGATTATCCCAAGGGAGACTGGTGTGATATCTGGGATGGCTTGTTTTGGGACTTTATCGACTCCAATCGTGCCTTTTACAAAAAACAACCGAGGCTCGGAATGATGACCATGCAGCTCGATAAAATGGCGCCTGAGAAATTGCAGGCGCACAGAGATAATGCTGCGTCTTATCGTGAAAAAATTCACTCGGGATGGCAGTCTGGGTCGACGGATGTGGCAACTGAACTGCCACTCTGAAAATTGAAAAAGCCTATGAAGATCAAACGCCGCTCCTTTATTTCCATTCTGATATTTTCTTCCGCTACGGCATTGATCGCTCAAGAAGAGAAGCCGCCACAGAGCAAAGAAAAAACAACGAATATGCTTATCGATTTTACGAACAAAAAGGCAGGCCACCAAATCAATGTAGTGAATGATGGTGTCATGGGAGGACTTTCCCGGGGCATGGTCCAGATGACCGAGGCCGATACCTTACTTTTCAAAGGTAATCTTTCCTTGGAGAACAACGGTGGTTTTTCCTCGTTTAGAGTCAGTGGAGAGCGCTGGGATCTTAGTGATTGGAAGGGGATTGAAATTCAGGTCAGAGGAGATGGGAGGGTGTATGGCTTGCGAGCAACAACGGATGAGAAGTTTTTGCGTTCATCGGTTTCCTTTACTGCGGATTTTAAGACAGAGAAAGATCGTTGGGTTAAGCTGCGGATACCTTTCTCGGCGATGAAGGCAAGCTGGCGCGGTAGGAAACTCGATCGCAACTTCGACCCTGCTCAAATCAAGGGGCTCGGCATCATTCTAGCTGACAAGACAGCAGGGGAATTCGCCATGGAGATCCAATCGATCTCAGCTTGGAAATAGCAGGTGTTCGTATGGGCGCTCGTTTCTAGAAAGTGCGCACACTGCCCATGCCACCCTCGGCCTGAATGATCTGACCTGTGATGAACTTTGCCTCCTCGGAGAGCAAAAATGCAGCGAGCGCGGCAATGTCATCCGCTTCCCCGATGGTTTTGAGTGGGTGGCGTTCAGCTGAAGCCTGACGTTTGGCATCACTGTTGATGAGGTTCTCAGCAAGCGGCGTATCGGTCAGGGAAGGGGCAATTGCGTTGACACGTATGCCGGGGGCAAGTTCTGCCGCAAGGGAGCGGGTGAGTCCTTCCACAGCACCCTTGGCCATGGCGATGGAGGCGTGGAATGGCAGACCTGTTTGCACAGCTACGGTGGAAAAAAGCACGACCGAGGCCACAGGTGATTTTTTGAGAGCGGGTAAGCACTGCTGAATGACTTGGGCAGCTCCAAGCGCATTGAGTTTGAACTCGGTGATTATGTCGTCTTCGCTAAGACGGTGAAAAGGTTTCAGTGTGATAGAGCCTGGGGCGTAAACAATGCCGTCGAGCTGTTCGGGCAGGTTTAACGCGGTTGGGTTTGCAGCATCGAAGATCTGGTGCTGGGCTCCATTGCAATGGCTGCTGGCAGAGCGGCTGGCGGTAAGGGTGTTTATGCCACTGCTTTGCAACCTGTTTGCGAGGCATTCTGATATGCCGTGTGATCCGCCGATGATGAGAACTGTTTTCATGAGGTTGAGTGAATGTTGGTAGTAACTTTTATGTTTTAAGCTTGGGTCAAAGCTGGTTTTGCTTCTGAGTAATCGGGCAGTGTCGTGGTGATCGTCGCATTGAGGCTGCCGACCAAATGATACAGACCGAAGTAGGTGCGGTTGAGGTAGAGGGCATGCGCGTTACCACGCGATGTGCTCAGTTTGCTCAGCTCCTTGTCGAGGCGTGCATCCTCACCGAATTGAGCGAGCTCATCGAAATAGTCCTGATTGCCAAAGTCAAAGGTGCCATGCTTGAAGGGGCGGGAGAGTAGCTCCACAGACTCTCTGAATAGAGCTGCCAGCATATCCTTCTCGTGCGGTTTATCGGTGTCGAGAAGTAGCCCTATTTTGGCGAGGGCTTTTCGGAAGGTGTCGTCATCTTTCAGTACTTCGGGATCCATTAGGGCAAAGTAATCTCTATAAAAATCATCTTCCAGGGACTTGGTGCAGCCGAAGTCCAGCACCCATAGCTCGTCGTCATGAACCTTGAAGTTACCGGGGTGTGGATCAGCATGAAACAAACGCAGCTCGTGGATCTGATGATGGTAAAAATCCCATAAGGCCTGAGCGAGTTTCTGCTTCAGCTCCTGAGGTGCGTCTGACTCAGCAAAGGTATCGAGCTGGACACCCGGAATCCACTCCATGGTCAGGATACGCTGGCTGCTGAGATCGGGAAAGTACTGAGGAAAGCGCGTATGAGCGAGGTGCTCTGATTTCGCTGCCAGGTCCTGGGAACGTTCCAGCTCGAGGTGGTAATTGGTCTCTTCGAGCAGGCGTTCTTGCACTTCCTGCATGTATGGCTCGATCGCTTTGGAATCCAACTGAAACAAGCGGGTTGCGATCGGCTTCACGATTGCCAGATCAGACTTGAGGCTGTCAGCAACACCCGGGTATTGGATTTTCACGGCGTATTTTTGAGCGCCGATTTCAGCTTGGTGAACCTGCCCAATCGATGCACCAGATACGGCCTTTGTGGTAAAGGACTCGAATATCTCGTTGGGCCGTTTTCCCAGCTCCTTCATAAAGGTGTTCACCACCAGCGGATAGGTGAGGGGTGGGGCATTGTAATGAGCCTGGGAAAACTGGTCAGCGTATTGATCGGGGATCAGGTTGCGATCCATGCTGAGCATCTGGGCAAGCTTAAGAGGGCCGCCCTTGAGCTTACTGAAGGTATCGTAAGTCTGGCGTGCCGTAGTCTCATGAAATGCCGTCTTGTCATCATTGCCGGTGATGGTTTTTTGAGCCTTGTACTTGAGGTAATTCACCCCCACCTGAATACCAGTGCGCGCCAGCTCACTGGCACGACCAATTTTGTTTTTTGGGATTTTGGTCTGCTCTTCCATGAAGCTCAGGAGCTTGGCAGCGTGAAGCGGCGCATCAGGAAGCGACCAAGGTCAAATGCGGAATCCAGAGTGCCTGATCTGGCAACATCAGCACTGAAGCGCACGCTTTTTTCAATCAGCGCATCCGTATCCTGAAATTCCTTGGATTGATCCTTGCGGTGAAACTCAATGATGGCGCGGAACTGCTCAAAGAGGAGTTCGGGGTATTTTTCACTGAGTTTTTTGCGATCGGCAATGGAACCGTCTTCAAGGCCCTGCTCAATGATTTCCTTGGCAAATTCAATGAACCGTTTCTTCATGGGTTTGAGCGTTTTGCCGCAGCCCGGGCGGGGGAAGAACTCAACCAGGCGAGATCTGTTTTTCTGGGCGTGGGCAAAAAAGGTGAAGAAGAATGCCAGAATTTTCTGATCCGTGGGGTAGGCGGCATACTCGTCATCCTTGTGTAACACCTTGATGGTATCCTCCACCAGGCTGTCCCAGTAGGAGGCCTCGAGAGCTTCAAAACTGGCCGCGTGCTTGTAGAAGGCAGCTTCCTCAATACCGATCTCCTCTGTGAAGGCATAGACACTGGAGGGTCTTTTGCCCTTGGTGAGTAATAGGTGCCAGTATTGCTTCTCAAGCTCTTGGGCTGTGTTCTTTTTTGAAGGTGATTTAGCCATTGCAACCTTAACTAGGACTCGAAGCAAACAAGGTCAAACGGTAAATGGGTAATAATGGGCTTGCAGGTAACTGTTCACTAGAATAGTATGTTCATGTGAATACTCTTAAAAAACTCGAAATACTGGCAGATGCAGCCAAATACGATGCCTCCTGTGCCAGCTCGGGAGGAGCGAGGAAGGATTCCGCCAAAGGGCAGGGAGTCGGTTCTACCGGTGGCACAGGCATTTGTCACTCCTATGCTCCGGACGGACGTTGTATCTCCTTGCTTAAAGTACTGCTCACCAATGTCTGCCTCTATGATTGTCATTATTGCATCAATCGCAGGTCGAGCAATGTGCAGAGGGCGAGGTTCACTCCTGAGGAGGTGGTTGAGCTTACCCTGTCATTTTATAAGCGAAACTACATCGAGGGGCTGTTCTTGAGCTCGGGAATCATACGCAGTGCGGACTACACTATGGAGCTCGTCATCAGGGTGGCGAAACTATTGCGCGAGCAGCATCATTTCCGTGGCTATATTCATCTCAAAACCATCCCCGAGGCCTCGCCTGAGCTGATAGCAGAGGCAGGAAAATACGCCGATCGCTTGAGCATTAATGTAGAGCTGCCCAAGCAAGAGAGTCTCAAGAAGCTTGCTCCTGAAAAAAATGTGCAGCGCACCCGTGAAGCGATGAGCACGATCAATACAAGGATCACCGAGACCATCGCCGACCGTAAAGAGCTTAGGAAACGAAAATCCACTGCCAAAAAGCCGACCTTTGCTACAGGCCAGAGCACTCAAATGATCGTGGGTGCTGATGGATCCAATGATAGTGATTTCCTTGCCAGAGCGGGGGACCTTTATGGCAATTACAAGCTCAAGCGGGTCTATTACTCAGCCTTCAGCCCGATTCCAGAGCCCTCGGTCATCCTGCCTCTCAAGTCACCACCACTGGTGCGAGAACATCGCCTTTACCAGGCGGACTGGCTGATGCGCTTTTACCACTATGGGGTAGATGAACTTACCAGTAAGGAGTCACCCAATCTGGATTTGGATATCGACCCCAAACTTGCCTGGGCCTTGCGCAACAGGCACACATTTCCCATCGATATCAATCGCTCTCCACTGGAGATGCTATACCGCATCCCCGGGTTGGGAGTGCGAAATGCTCAGAGAATTGTGCGGCTGCGCAGGCATCACGCAGTGAGTCTTGAGGACTTGATCAAGCTGAGGGTGAATTTGAAAAAGACGATGCCGTTCATGATTTGTGCCAACCATCATCCGGCGAGGCTCGAGCTATCAAGTAGTGAATTGCGTGCAAAGTTCGCGCCACCCCCAAAGCAGATGGAGATGGATTTTTCAGCGGCACCCGCCTTGCCTCGGATTGAAAAAAACATGCTGAAGCAAGCCGGAGCGGAAGCCTTGCATGGCGAATTCTAGTTGAATCTATCATTGCGATGAAAACCGTATCCATTGAGCCCCATTTCCAGGCATGGCGCAGAGCAGCTCGTGCTTTGCTAGCTGAGCAGTGCGAACCATCTGATGTTCTCTGGGATGCTAAGAACGATGAAGGTAATGGCTTCTTGTTTGCTGATGAGTTACTCGCGCTGCCACCTGGTGCACCACGCTTGACGGTGCCCAAGACCTTCGTCCGTCTGGCTGAGACAGTATCAGCACACCGCTCTGGAAAGCAGTGGGCTCTGCTCTATGAGGTGCTCTGGGAAATGACCTGTGGGAAAGACCGTCGTATCCTGAGTAATCAGACGGACACCAGAGTGCGTCAACTCGAGCGCATGCGTGCCACGGTGAGTAGAGACATTCACAAGATGCGAGCTTTCGTGCGCTTCAGGGAGGTTAGTGCTGAAGAGGGAGAGGAGGAAAATTTTGTGGCTTGGTTTGAGCCTGACCACCTGATCGTGCGCTTGAATACCCCTTTTTTCAGAAAACGCTTTGGCGGAATGAACTGGTCTATCCTCACTCCCGATGAGTGTGTGCATTGGAATGGCAGGGATATTACCTATACCGAGGGGGTCGAGAAATCAGTCGCTCCAGATAGCGATGAGCTGGAGGAGCTCTGGCTGGGCTACTACCGGAGCATTTTTAACCCGGCACGGCTTAAGATCAAAATGATGCAGACCGAGATGCCCAAGAAATATTGGAAAAATCTTCCCGAGGCTGAAATCATCGAAGAGCTCATCACAACTAGTAGTGAGCAAGTCCAATCCATGATGCGCGAGCAAGAGCGACCACTCAAGCCAGTGCCACGGAATGCTTATCTGGATCGCCTAAAAGAGCTGGATCAACAGGACGGTGAAAGAGCGCAAGGTGAATCGTAAGTTGCGATGATCAGGTGAGCCAAAGGTTCATTCACTTGATGAGCTCGATGAGCTTTTCTGCCTGTGATGCTCCCGCGGCAGGCACTAGCTCGGGGTCCAAAAGGCCTACTTGAACGAGTAGTGAAGCCTGGTCCCAGTAAATGTGTTCGTGAGCCACTTTATCCCCCTCAAACTTCATGACGACGACGTGGGGCAGCTGAACAAATTTGCCCGTGGGTGGCACCCCCGGAAGCATGAACTCGATGGGGATGTCATGGGTGAATGAGAGAATCAACTCATCAACGACCTGATCCTTACCCACCGTGCGGGAAACAGGAATGACCTGGGTGTCTTTGGGCATTTTACCGACAAATTGCTCGGTGTAGTATTTGCGCACGCCCTCGCCGCCATAGCCTCCGTTGGCTGTGGGGACATTATGCACATAGGGCTCTGCTGTCATCGTGCGCATGGTTGCGTCCACATCCTTATCGGCAAATTCGTGTTCTACATGTGCATCAAATACCGCACCAAGATCGGGTGTTGTGTCAGGGTTGTCTTCTTTCATTACTTGTTCTTGTTGATTTTGCGATTTTAGAGGCGGCGGAGCAGCTTGATCATCAGTCCGATAATGGGAAGCTGCGAATCCCAAAGCGAATGCGACAGCAATGAATAGAGTATTGAGGAGAGTAAACTTTTTCATGATGATTAGCTCATCCTGCAGACAGGGTGGATGAAGTCGAGATGTAAAATGATGAATTTAGCCAACTCCTGCAAACGAGCTGAGTCACATTCGGGACGAGATCACCTGCATTACTTGGCCAGCTCTTTGAGTAGCGCACGGTTCAAAGCAATGCCTTTCTCAAAGTTTTCGACGTAAAAATTCTCGTTGGGAGCATGGATCTGACAGTCAGGTAGTGCCAGGCCCAGCATGAGGGCCTCGACACCAAAAATCTCTTTCATGTCTTGAATGATAGGGATGGAGCCGCCCTCGCGGATCAGAACAGGATCCTTGCCAAAGGCCGCTCTAAGTGCGGCCTGTCCTGCTTTGCTGCTCTGAGAGTGGGGATCGGCATAGAAGGGCTTGCCGTCATGACCGACCTTGACCTCGATATGAACGCCAGCCGGGCAGTGCTTCTGGAAATGCTTTTCAACCTTTTCCATGATGTCTTTGGGGTCCTGATCCGGAACGAGCCGGAAGGAAAACTTGGCCATGGCCTTGGCGGGAAGCACGGTTTTGGAGCCTTCCCCCTGATAGCCGCCACCAATGCCGTTGACCTCTGCCGTCGGTCTTGCCCAGAGGCGCTCTGCTGAGCTGTAGCCGGGCTCACCGTGAAGCTTGGGAGCCCCTGTGACATCAAGGACATCTTGCTCTGACATGCCGGGGACATCTGCCCACATCTTGCGCTCCCAATCCTCCAGGGGGCGAACGTCATCATAAAAGCCATCAATGGCGATGCTGCCCTCCGTGTCGTGCAGTGATGCCACTAACCTGGCAATGGCCGTTGCCGGATTAGCCACAGCCCCCCCATAGATGCCGGAATGGAGATCACCCGAGGGGCCTGTGAGGGTAACCTCGCAGCAGGCAATGCCCCGCAGGCCATAGCCCATGGTGGGTATTCCGGGGGCAACCATGCCGGTATCAGAAACGGCAATGATATCACACTGTAGACTCGCTTTGTGCTTTTCCATGAAAGGCACGAGATTCGGGCTGCCGATTTCTTCCTCACCCTCAAACAGGAAGATGAGATTGACCGGAAGTTCACCCTCCTCCTCGAGCGTTTGCTCGACCCCAAGGATATGCGCGAGCATTTGCCCCTTGTTGTCGGTGGCTCCCCGGGCCCAGATTTTGCCGTCGCGTATCTCAGGTTCAAAGGGAGGGGAGTCCCAGAGGTCGATGGGGTCTACCGGCTGCACATCATAGTGGCCGTATATGAGGCAGGTTTTCTTTCCCTCAACATGGTGGTTGCGTGCCACGACAATCGGGTGCCCCGGCGTTTGATGAAGCTCGGTCTCCAGACCCATTTGGCTGAGTTTGTGGATCAGCCATTCGGCACAGGCACGGACTTCTTTGGCGTGATTGGAGTCCGTTGAAATACTGGCAAAACGTAGAAATGAAAACAGATCTTCAAGCTGCTTGGTCATGTCTCATGTTGTGAACCCAGCTCGTGATGGGGGCAAGCCTCAAATAAAGCTCATCAGTGCGATCGCGAATATTAACGAATTCTTGGTTTTAAAAGTACCATAATGCGTACAAGATTCATTCAGATGTCACAACGGTATCCGCTGATTTTCAATCCCAGTGCCCGCAGCCAGAAGGGGCGCAGGACTTTGCGTTTCCTGATGTCTCATGCGCAATGGTTTGCCCTGTATGCGAGCCGCAGTGCCGAGGACGCTACACACCTGGCAGCCAAACTTGCCGAGGAAGGCGAGCCCATCGTGGTTGCAGCGGGTGGAGACGGCACACTCAATGCTGTGGTTCAGGGACTGGCAGGGACGAAAACCGCACTCGGTGTGTTGCCCGCCGGCACGATGAACGTCTTTGCTCGTGAGTTGGGATTGCCGCACACGAGCTTGAAGAAATCATTGCAGGTTTTGGAGGATGGCTACGTCAAGGAGGTGGACCTTTTCGAGGCCAATGGCCGGGCCTTTGTTCAGATGGCAGGTATTGGATTTGATGCCCAGGTCATTGAGGAAACCTCATGGGAGCAGAAAAAGCTATTCGGTCCCATGGCCTATGTCATGTCAGCGATGAAAGTGCTCAGTGAGAGGCCTCCCAAAATGCGCATTATCTGTGATGATGGTCATGAGGAAGAGGGGTTTTGTGCGCTTGCCGGAAATGGCTCGCTCTACGGTGGCCAGGTGAAGCTTTTCCGTAAGGCGGATCATGCGGATGACATGCTCGACATGCTTGTGTTTACGGAGGCCGGCTACAAGCTGATTCGAGATTCCGTGAAGGGGCTCGCCACAGGTGCAATTGATGCGGGCAATTCATCGGTGAAATACCTCCAGTCCAAGAGCTATGAAATCCACTGTGACCAGGAGGTGCCTATCGAAGTGGATGGAGAATACATTGGCCGGTTCGAGAAAATTTCCCTCGCACCTGTGAAGAGGAAATTAAAAGTCATCGCGCCTGAAAACCCCAAAGATGGGATCTTCACTACTGTGGTCAAAACCCTGGTGAATATACCCCGCAAGACGGACGAGCTTTGAGAGCCGGGAGACTTGATTGAATATGAGTGAACCGCATCAAGATGAATCCACTGAGACAGCTCTGAGTGATGCTGTGGATGCAGCACCAAAGCGGTCCCACTTGCTTGTCTGGCTCAGGAGGTTATTACTCGCTGCTTTCATCCTGCTCGTAGTCTTTGTCGGCTTCATATGGCATGCCAATTACGCAGCAACCCGTGCGGGTAAGGGCATCTTGTTCGATGATGTCAACGATGTGCCTGAGCAGGCCGTCGGGCTCGTCTTTGGTTGTTCAGAGAAACTGGGCAGTCGAGATAACCTTTACTTCAAGTATCGCATTCAGGCAGCCGCTGAGCTGTGGCATGCCGAAAAAGTTAAGATGCTCATCGTCTCCGGGCTCCGTGAGAA
>JBDQHQ010000002.1:0-28843 GCA_040264795.1 Akkermansiaceae bacterium
ATCTCGGACATTGGTGGTGTGCTTGCCAGTTATGGCAGGTAGGGCAGAGAGGGCATGGTCGCATGTTCCTCTCAGAGAACTGGTCATCTCACATCATCCAATCGGGGATATCACCTGCCGGCATCCTAAAAAATGAGGGTGCTTATATACTTTGAACATGCGTTCAAGCGCATAGGATGGTCAAGTGTGTTAAATCTCCCTATCGCACAGTAAATCCATAGATCACGCAAGCCTGTGAGCCTACACGCACAAATCACGCCCGAAGCTCAGGCACGTCTACGCGCCCAGCAGCGCAACTCGACGATTACGAGTATTATCATTGCTCTCCTCTCTGTCGTGCTTTTGGGTATTCTGCTGCTCTGGCTTCTGTTACCCACCGTAGATACCTACACCCCGGAAATCGTTTCCTACTACTCAAACACAGAGGAAAAGAAAGAGGTACAAAAGCGCCAAATGACGCGAGCCGTCGAGCGCAAACCATCAGCCCCCTCTTCCTCCATGGCCAGAGTCATTGCTGCCAACACCCAGTCCAACGTGGCTGTTCCCGTCCCCGAGGTCGATGTCCCGGATCCATCAACGGATTTTGGTGATGGTGATGATTTTGGTGATGGTTGGGGTGAAGACGACATGGGCACAGGGGCCAGCACCACCTTCTTTGGCCAGGAAGTCAAAGGAGACCGGATCCTTTATGTGATCGATTATTCAGGTTCCATGAAGGGACAACGTGAAGATCTCATGCGCGCTGAGTTGAAAAAATCGGTGATGCAATTGAACGGAGACAAACAATACCAAATGATCTTTTTTGCGGGACCCGCCTGGGTGGCTTCTGAGAAATCACCATCCGGGAAAAAAATGTTCAACGGCAAGACGTTCACTTATACAGCCGAAGACGGTGTTACCTATAAATGGGTAGCCAAAGGCTCAACGATACATGGGTGGGTTCCTGACGGTGAACGCCACAAGCCCACCTGGCTTGATGCCACAGACAGTAACATCTTTCAAAGCGAGGCACTCATTAAAAAAACCAGCCTCGTCATTGGCACGCAATGGGATCCGCCCATGGCCATGGCCTTTGATATGGAGCCATTGCCCAATATCATTGTTTTCATGACAGACGGGATGTGTCCGGGCAACCCTATCGAGGTTGCCAAGGGCATTGCATCCCGAGCCAAAGAAGAAGGTATTGTCATCAATACCATTGCTCTGATGGAGCCCAAAGCCGCCGAGGCCATGGAGACTCTTGCCGAAAAAACGGGAGGCGTATTTTCCCTCATTAATGAGAACGGCGAGAAAGTGGATCCAGGTAGTATTAAAAAGAAAAAGGAAGACCCCAAAAAGAAGAAGAGAAAGAAATGATTCTTCCATGTTCAAGGTGTCTTGGAGCTGAAAATAAGGGCTGAAAATTCGCCCCGGGCAATCCGTCATTGACCTTTGCTTCACCTTGTAATACTGTTCTTTTGAACAGTATTTATGGAACTGGCCGCTCTCTTTGTTGACTTTGATGCCTACTTCGCCTCCGCGGAGCAGCACATGCAGCCGCATCTACGTGGCAAGCCGGTGGGAATTGCCCCGGTGCTGGCAGAAAGCTCCTGCTGCATTGCCGCCAGCTACGAAGCCAAGGCCCACGGGATTAAAACCGGCACCCCTGTCCGTGATGCCCGTCAGCTCTGCCCGGGCATCAAAATCATTCAAGCTCGACCAGCCAAGTATGTTGAGCTGCACCACAGGCTGGTCGCCGCCGTGGAGTCATGCATTCATGTGGAAGATGTGCTCTCCATCGATGAAATGTGGTGCTGGCTACCCTACAACCTGCGCGAGCCGGAGACCGTAGAGCAAATCGGCCAGCGGATCAAACACGCTATCCACGACCAAGTCGGCCCTTGGATCAAAGGCTCGGTAGGAGCTGCACCCAACCAATGGCTTGCCAAGATGGCCTCCAAGATGCGCAAACCTGACGGCCTGCTCATCATCGAAGCTCACCAGCTTCCTGACATTCTCTACGAGCTGGAGCTCCGTGATATCCACGGTGTCGGACGCGCCATGGAGCTACGCCTACACGCCAACGGCATCCACGATGTGCGGACCCTCTGCCACGCCAGCCGTAAGCAGCTCCACACTGCTTGGGGTAGTATCGAAGGAGACCGGCTCTGGTTTCAAATACGGGGTAAGGAAATCGCCGCTACGGAAACCAACCGCCACAGCATTGGCCATAGTCATGTGCTACCACCGGACAAGCGCCCTCCTGAGGGAGCACTCTCCGTATTACACAAGCTCACCCAAAAAGCAGCCCAACGCCTGCGCAGCCACGGCATGCTGGCACAAAGTTTTTTTGTCTCAGTGCGTTACCTGCGTGGCGGCAAGTGGAATCAGGAATGCTTGTTAGAACCAACCGATGACTCCCTTGCCTTGGCCCGCGCTGCTGCCCAACTTTGGAAACAACGCCCCCATCACCAGGAACACTTGCTGAAGGTCTCCATGGTATTGGGGCGTCTTGTCTACAAAGGCAATTACACTCCCTCCCTGTTTGAGGAAGCCAGTCAATATAACAAACAGAACCCTCAAAATCTCCAGACACTGAATAGCTCCATGGACAAGCTGGTGCGCAAATTTGGCAAACAAGCCCTCTATCTGGGTGGTGCCCACAACGCCATTGAAGCCGCCCCCATGCGCATTTCCTTTGGGCATATACCGGACCTTGACGTCGAGGGAGATGAACCCGTCGATCATTAACCCGTCATTAACCCATGGCTAACCCATAGGATAAGGAATTTCCCGGCTGACCTTATCGATTTTTGCCAGAATATCATCGTCGAGAATCACTCCGGCGGCGGCAAGAATGGGATCAAGATGATCCTCGTGCGAGGCTCCTACAATGGTTGACGCGACAAAGTCGTGCTGCTTGCTCCACGCCGTAGCCAGAGTGACCACATCCATGCCAGTTTCCCCGGCAATGGCGATAAACTTCTCCGTGGCTGCCACACTTCGATCATTTACAAAACGCTCTGCCATGGCTCGCTGGCGCGGCTCACCATTTTGGAGGTAACTACTGAAGCGCGCGCCCTCCGGATACTGCGAGTCATTGTATTTCCCTGTTAACACCCCACCGGCCAAGGGACTGTAGGGTAGCAGACTAATGTTTTCCCTGCGGCACACCTCGGCCAGCTCGTCCTCGAAGCGGCGGTTGTTAAGCGAGAAATTATTCTGGATGGTATCATAGCGGGCCAGGCCACAGCGATCACTCGTCCAGAGTGATTTCATCAGCCCGTAGGCATCCTCGTTACTGGTGCCCGTCACCCTTACCTTGCCCTCAACCACCAATTCATCAAGGGCTGCCAGCGTGTCTTCCGCACGCATGCCGTGGTCTGGCCAATGCACTTGGTAGAGATCGATATAATCGGTCTGCATGCGCTTCAAACTTCCCTCGACCGCCTGCCTGATCTGGTGGCGGTCAATCGCTGCCTTGCCATCACGCACCGGAGGGTTGAACCATCCGTGAGCAGGACCTGCGATCTTGGTGGCAATAATCAGGCTGTCTCGGCTTTTGGTTTTGAGCCAATCCCCTAGCCACTCTTCGGTGAGGCCGGCCAACTCACTGGTCGGGGGCACTGGATATACCTCCGCGGTATCCAGGAAATCAATACCCGCGTCCACCGCCTTGTCCAGGATACGAAAGGTCTGCGCTTTATCACACTGCGTGCCGAAGGTCATCGTGCCCATGCAAATCTCACTGACCACGATTCCACTTTTCCCAAGTCGATTCTGCTGCATGCAGAAATCATGCCTCACTAGCCGGACTTGGCAAGTCCGTGTGCAAATGATAGACCCTAGTTCATGGAACACATGATCGATTTGCTGATGCTCATCTTGCTGCAAGCCGTGCTCGGCTTTGATAATCTGCTCTATATCTCACTGGAGTCAAAACGCGCTCCCCTCGAAAAACAGAAAGCCGTACGCATCTGGGGCATTGGTCTGGCAGTGGCACTGCGTATCGTCTTGCTCTTCATTCTGCTCAAAATGATGGATTCCTTCAAGTCGACCTGGTTCACGCTGGATACGGATCTGGTCTCCGCGGAAATCAATTTTGCCTCGATGATCACCCTGCTCGGTGGTGTCTTCATCATCTACACCGCGCTCAAAGAGATCATGCATATGCTCAGTTACGAGGAAGCACACGCCCACGATCAGGAGAAGAAACAGGCCTCCATGGCCAAAATTGTCGCCCTCATTGTCACCATGAACCTCGTCTTTTCCTTTGATTCCATCCTCAGTGCCATGGCGATCACCAAGGTTGCCTGGGTAATGACCATCGCCATTGTCATCAGTGGCATCCTGATGATCATCATGGCGGACAAGGTGTCCGAGTTCCTCCAGAAAAACCGCCTCTACGAGGTTCTGGGTCTGTTCATCCTCTTTATCGTTGGCATCCTGCTGGTATCGGAAGGCGGCCACAAAGCCCACCTCAGCTTCTACGGCCACCCGGTCGAGGCTATGAGCAAAACCACCTTCTACTTTGTGATCGCAGTGCTCGTACTCATTGACATCGTTCAAGGGCGCTACCAGAAGAAACTCATGGCAAAGAAGGCAAAAATGCAACAGCTCTCAGCCTGATCTTTTTTGCTCTCAGCTGACAACAAAAAACCTCCGAGGCCCAATGCCCCGGAAGTTTTGATTCAAATGATTTTCGTTTTTCTGATAAGCGATGTGTTCGTCCAAGCAAGAGGCCTAGCTGCCGTGTCTGCCGGGGAAAGTGAGTTCGGCGACACCTGATTTGTCGAGTTCGCCAAGTCCCTCGGCCACCATTTTCTGATACTGACCGATGGTGGCGGCATTGACTGGCATCTTCACGCCGACTTTTTCTGCAAGATCGGCAGCAATTCCAGAGTCTTTCGCTGCGTGCTCCGCTGAGAACCAGCACTCGTGGTCACGGTCGCGCATGTCCTCAGCGTCTGTCTCAAGAACACGGCTGTTGGCACCCGTCTGGGAAAAGACCTCACAAAGCATATCGATATCATGCCCGAGAGCCGCTCCTAGTCCGAGCCCCTCGGCAAGTCCAGCGGTGTTGATATTCATCACCATGTTAACCAGTGCCTTGACCTCCGCAGCCTTACCGGTTCCTCCTGGGACAAAACGCATGTTAATACTCAGTTCATCGAGCAGGTCCTTCTGGTCCTCAAATACGGACTCGTCACCAGCAAGCATCAGATAGAGCTTGCCCTCACGAGCGTGGCTGATCGAGGACGCCATGCAGGCCTCCAGAGCACTGGCCCCGACTGCTTTGGCAGCCGCTTCAATGTCCCGGTGGATTTCCGGAGAAAGGGTAGCACAGTTGATAAAGGTAGTTCCCTCCGCACCGGCCAGCAGGTTGTCCTCTCCCTCAAGAAAAATAGCACGCATCGCAGCATCATTGGTCACCACTGTAATGACCGTGTCAGAAGCCGTGGTGACGTCTGCGAGCTTGTCATGGGCCGTGGCTCCGATTTCTTCTGCCAGACTTGAGGCAGCCTCCCTGTCGATGTCATAAACGGAAGTAACTTCCCAGCCCTTGTCTTTAAGGTGGCGAGCCATGTTGGCGCCCATTTTGCCAACTCCGACGAATCCGATACGTGTGCTCATAAGAATGGTATTATTTGTGTTTTGGTTATCGATGATGAGAAGCGCAAGCTTAGCGCTTGAACTCGGGGTAAAACGGGTTGTGTGCCTTTTCCTCACCAATGGTGGTCATCGGACCATGTCCGGGACATACCACACAATCATCAGGCAGGGTGAATAGCTCCTTGCGGTTGCACTCGAGGGCTTGAGGGAATGAAATGATACCGCCACCCATCGAGGAGGAGAAGAGGGCATCTCCAACGACCGCAACCGGCCTTGCCAGCCCGGAAATCACATAACTGATACCACCGATGGAGTGACCGGCGGTCAAACGAGTCTCGATAGCAAGCCCCCCAATCTGGAAACTTTTTCCGGGGACAATCAAGTCCGCTCCGGGAACCGGTTCACGCTCACTGACATAAACGGGAGGTCTGCCAGTGGCTGCAAGAACGCGCTCAAGCTCGATAATGTGATCATGATGAGTATGAGTGAGTAAAACAGCCTTCACCTCAACACCCAGTTCCTCGACAGCAGCAAGCAGTTCGTCAGCACTGGCACCGGTATCAAAAATGGCAGCCGCCCCAGTAGCCGCATCCCAAGCAAGGTAAGCGTTAACCGTCATCTCACCACGATAGTCCGAATTGAATTGGCGCAGACCATCGAGCTCAAGTGGTTCAGGAGCCCATTCTCCACGCGCCATGGCAACCAGAGAATCGGCATCAAGACCAAGTGTCGAACAGAGCGCACGGGCACCCTCCTCATTAAACTCTCCCTCCTTGAGGGCGGCGATGGTCTCTTCTTGGACTCCGGTGAGAAAACTCAGGGTCGCGTCTTCAATACCAAGACCTCGGCAGGCCTTGCCAATGACATCCTCGAAGCAATCTTCGAGCGGAATACTATTAGGCATAGCAGCAGACATAGAAATGAGTCGTATCCCATGCCGGGCTTTAGTCAATGCAAGAGTATTGAGGTGTTTGGGCAGGATGGGCGTTCCATGCTTATGCTCTATTTGTGTTTATGATTCTGCTAAAAAAGCAATCCTCTTGAGCAAGCGAGGTCGTCAGTAAATTCACGACATAAGGTGATTCTTGATATCCATTCATTAATCATGGACAGACCACCGAAAATGCATATGTGTAGCTTTATGATTTTATCTTTCAAAACCATCCTGCGATTCAGCCTGACCCTATCCATTGGCGCCCTGCCTGTTCTGGCACATCAAGGCAGCCACGGCGAAGAAGCCAAAAATTCAACTCAAAACGTCCAATACACCTTGATTAGCACCAAGGCCGTAACCGAGCCAGTTGATGGGGCCGCAACCGCCAAAGTCAGCGGTCAGGGAGATTACAAGTTCAGAGTATTACATGGCCGTGACCTCCTCCCCGCTGAGGCCCTCAAGGTCTTGAAGTCCGCTCACGGTGGCTTTGCTATCGATCGCCGCCAAGGTAAGGGTGAAGTCTATTTCGCCTTACCTCGTGCTGGCATCATTCAAATCAGCTCGGATTTTTCTTCTGCCAAAATGATTGATACCGCCCCTGAAGTCAAAAATACCAATATGCACAACACCACCATTTGGTATGGCAACGACGGGACTCCCTACCTGACATTCCCCGCCAATGGTAATGCCAAAATATTCACCACAGACACTGATGGCAAACTGCTCAACACGCTCGCGGCACCCCAAAAGGGTTTTAAATTCAGCGACTCCAAGGTCGATGCCTATTTCGCCAGAAATGGCAAATTTGCTCCCACTGACACCGATATACTCAATAACAAACTTTATGTGACCACTGGCTATTCTGGCCTTGATTACGTACTCACTGCCGATGTGAAGGATGGCGAGGGAAAAGATCAGGCTCCTGTCATCGAGTGGAATAGCTTGGCATTTGGAGGCAAAGGCAATGCCCCAGGTCAATTTGGAACCGGCCATGGCATCACCATTGAACCTGACGGCAAGCATATAGCTGTCGCTGACCGTCCTAATTCAGAAATCGAGAGCTTTACACCTGACGGACAATACCGCTCAGTATTGAGCCTCCCCAAAGGCTCTTTCCCTTGTGATGTCGATTTTGAAGCGGGCTACACCCTTGTTGGTTGCCTGCATGGACCCGATCGATCCAAGGGAGCCACCATCTACTTGCTCAAAGGCAAGGAGCTCGTCTCCACCATTATTCCCCGTGAAGATCTAGGTCTCGAGCGCTTCACTCACATTCACAATGCCGTGGTTCGCCAACTTAACGGAAAGCTCTACATCATTGCCCAAGCCTGGAATCCGGGTGACTTCGTGATTCTCGAGCAAGTGAAATAAACAGCATCGAGACTGTCCACTTAAACGCTGATCGTAAAGTGCCGCTATGACACTTCAGCGCTTTGCTCCAGCTTCGGTATTGCAATCCTCAGCGCGTCATATTGCTCCCCAAACTGACGCAAATAGTCAGGCCCAAGACACCTGAAGAAAACGGTAGCTGGCAGGAGAATCACGGCACCTATGTAAGGTATTGCCATCAGGACAAACCCAATGCAGCAAGTGACCAATCCCAACAATACAACCAACACACCCAAGCCAAGGCCCAGAACAAACAACCAAAGGGCATAGAGCACAAACCATCCCAATGCCGCACGGTGAAGTGGCAGAAACTTTCTCCAGGCTTCCACAGCGGTGCAGCGGTCACGATACATCAGAGGCACGACAAAATGCTCCAGCATCAAATGGACATAGCCCCAGATCAATGAGATGATCAGCAGGATGCCACCTATCATGACCAAGTTGGTCACGGATTGCGTAGTCCACGCGTTTTCCTTGATGACCTCATAAATGTAGCTGCCACTCAGGCACGCCATGATTGCCAGGGCAGCCAAAAAAACAGCTGAAAGCAACAAAACCCAACGGAACAGTGAGTTCCCCTCTTTTTTGTACTCGCTCCATGGCTGCTTCACCAAACAACGGTTGTGAATCACGTTGTCCAAAAACATGAACTTGCCGCGGGATCTGACCCAGGCCAAGACGATGTAAACAGCGAGCAGAACGATTAAAGCACTGGCGACAGTTGCAATCAAAAACCCCGAATTATCCTCCGCCCACTGGATGAGTGCATCCAAGGCTTGCTCCCCCTCTTCAGAAGATTCCGAAGCTCCGCTACCCTGGTAATTTCCCGATGAATAAGCACCTCCAGACTCCAACAGGTGCGCCAGCCATGCGCTGAATCCGAGAACAAACCACTTTCCGATATCAAAGGGCTCAAAGAGAATGCGCTTCATGCTGCCAAACGCACGTGACGTTGACTGCATCAAATCGGGACGTGGAAATTCCATAGGGTATGATGCTAGGCATTTGGGGTCACTGCATCAACCGTAAATGTAGGAGTATGTGACGAAGGTTTGTCTGACAGGGATACGAGCTCAGAGACGTTGTACACAAGCTGTGATGGCATGAATCGGGACTACAGGATTGACTGATGTCCCATCAGTCTGTGCTGATCAGTAAGTTTCCTCCTCCGGAAACTTGCGCTATTGAATCGTGCGCTGACCTCGTCTCATCAGGCTGTGCCAGCATCCAGACTTCCTCCTCCGGAAGTCTGGTCATTAGATTGCCGTGATACACGGCGCCCCTTGGGGGCCGTGCGCTCGAACTGCGTTCTCATCCTGTAGTCCCGTAATAAAAAAACGGAACCACCTGTGGGTGATTCCGTTTTTTTAGATGGTCGGGACTACAGGATTCGAACCTGCGACCTCTTCACCCCCAGCGAAGCGCGCTACCAAACTGCGCCAAGTCCCGTTGTTGTTTTCTGCTTCAAATACAAGATCCGAAGACAGGGGGGCGCAATTAAGCCCATCACTTAGGAGTTGGCAAGTACGTATTTTCATGGCATTCCCAAGTTCTCATGGAATCTACCAAGATAGCTGTCATAGGAGCCAGTGGCTACACTGGACTGGAACTCCTGCGTCTATTGCTCACTCATCCTCACGCTGAATTGGTCTGTGTTACATCACGTCAAAATGCAGGGAAGAGTATTGCTGAGCTCTTTCCACGGTTCTGTGGAGCAGCTGCAGCTGATCTCACTTTTATTGATCCTGACCCGGAGGCTGTAGCAGCCACTGGTGCCGAGGTCGCCTTCCTCGCTCTCCCTCACGGAGTAGCCGCAGACTATGCTGCCAGCCTCCTAGAAAAGGGTCTCAAGATTGTGGATTTGAGTGCTGATTTCCGAATCGATGATGCGGAGGTCTACAAAGAATTTTATGATGCTGATCACCCGGCCCCTGAGCTTCTCAAGGAAGCCGTATACGGACTTCCCGAGATACACCGGGAAGCAATTCGCAATGCCCGGCTGGTGGCATCTCCCGGCTGCTATCCCACAAGCATCAGCCTGCCCCTCATCCCACTGCTCCGGGAAAAGCTCATCGACCCCGCAAGCATTGTCACCTGTTCTATGTCTGGTGTTAGCGGCGCTGGGCGTAATGCGAGCCTGCCTCTCATTTTCTGTGAGGCAAACGAAAGTGTGCGCGCTTATTCAGTACCGAAACATCGGCATCTCTCAGAAATCGAGCAAGAGCTTAGCAAGGCGGCACAGCAGCAGGTTCTCATTTCATTCACCCCCCACCTAGTGCCAGTTCACAATGGAATTTGCACGACTACGAGCGCCAAGCTTATAGCAAGTCCAGATCAAGTTCAGCAGGCACTTGATGATGCTTACGGTGATGAATTTTTTGTCAGGTTGTTAGGCAAAGGCGGATGTCCGGATACCAAAAATGTGACCGGCACTAACTTCATAGATATCGGTTGGGATTACGATGCTCGCACAGGGAGAATCCTCCTGCTCAGTACAGAAGACAACCTTGGCAAGGGAGCTGCTGGACAGGCGATCCAGAATTTCAACCTCATCTGTGGATTTCCTGAAACTGACGGGTTGCAAAACTTTTAAAAGCACCTCATGCTACTCCTTCGTCATGTCCACCAAAGCCTCTATCAAAAGAATCAAAAGGGGAATCTGTGCCCCCCGAGGCTTTCTTGCATCAGCTGTTAGTGCTGGCATCAAAAATCCTGACGATTCTCGGCTCGATCTGGCTTTGATCTATTCAAAGTATGCTTGTAGTGCAGCTGGAACCTTTACCACCAACCGGGTCAAAGCAGCACCGGTAAAGGTGTCACAAGCTTATTTAAAAGCTGACAAAGTTCAGGCCATTGTTGCCAACAGCGGCAACGCCAACGCATGCACAGGTGTCAACGGGATCAGTGATGCACGTAAGACCTGTAATTTGGTCGCTAAAGAGCTCGGCTTGCGCCAGCGCCAAGTTGCCGTCTGTTCAACAGGAGTCATTGGCCTACCCATGCCCATGATGCGCATTGAGCCTAAAATTAGCGATCTCGTCGCGGGATTGGAATCGAACAAAGGAGAGGATGTCGCACGCGCCATCATGACGAGTGATACTTGCAAAAAGGAGATTGCCGTGTCGCTTGAAATTGGTGATCACCGCGTACGTATCGGGGCATGTGCCAAGGGCGCTGGCATGATCTGTCCCAGTATGGCCACGATGCTATGCTTTATCACTACGGATGCCAAAGTCAGCGCTTCATGTTTTCAAAAGTCACTGCTTGAGGCAGTGGATACGTCCTTCAACCGCATCACCATCGATGGTGATATGAGTACGAACGATACCGTGATCGGCTTGGCCAATGGCCAGAGTGGCATGCCAAGTATCAAGCGCAACAGCAAGGAATGCCGCCTTTTCCGTGAAGCACTTGAGTATGTCATGCTCGAATTGGCGAAGGCCCTTGTCAGAGACGGTGAGCGAGTCACTAAATTCGTTACCGTCCAGGTAAAAGGGGCTCGCACTTATCTGGATGCCCGTAAGGTGGCAGAGGCTGTTGCCAACTCTGCTTTGGTCAAAAGCTCATGGAACGGCAATGATCCTAACTGGGGCCGCATTATTCATGCTGTGGGTTATTCACGTGCCATCGTTCGCGAGGAACTTATTGATATACATATCAATGGCAAAGCTGCCTGCCTCGGAGGCATGCAAGCAAACACCCCGATGGATACCCTGCGCAACCTTGTTGCCAAGGATGCCTTCACCATCACCATTGACTTGCATTTGGGCAAAGCCGAATACGAGGTCTATTCCAGCGACCTCTCTCCCGAATACATTGACTTCAATCGTTCGGAATATGCCTACTGGAAGCAGGCCCGCAAAGACGGCCTTGCCTGATAAAACGAGAGTGAAAAATGACCCGGCTGGAGTAGCCGCTACATCATTGTCTCTTCCTCCGTGGAACGCAACCTGATGGTCTTGGTGCGCAGATCATGGTATGCCTGCACAAAGCGCACCGTCTTGCTCTTAATGCGCATCAATACTGAGTGAGTCACCGCGGTCTTGCCTTCAATGTGGACACCCTGCAACAGAGGGCTGGCACTAATGCCTGTCGCACAGAAAATGATATTATTGCCTCTGGCAAGATCCCTGGATCTAAAGGTAATGTCCAGCTTGTCACCCCAACCGGCATCGATGAGCTCTTGTTTTTCTTTTTCATCTGCTGGCCAGATTTTTGCCTGCTGACCTCCACCCAAACAGCGCAGGCCTGCGGCGGACAGCACAGCTTCAGGAGCCCCCCCGATACCCGCATAAATATCGACATCCGTGCTCACCATAGCGGGAGCCATGGCCGCGGTAATGTCACCATCGGCAATCATGCGCAACTTGCTACCCAAGGTTCTTACTTGATCAATAATGTATTGATTGCGTGGACGATCCAGAACCATCACCGTCACATCCCTGACATTTTTATCGAGTAGTTTGGCAGTAATTTTAATCACTTCTGTAATGGGTGCATCAATACTCACGGGCAAAGAAGGGTCTTTGATCCATGCCTGCCTGACCACCTCGGGATAGGAGAGCTTATTCATGTAGAAGGCGGGAATATCTTGCAGGGCACAATCCTGACCTTCCTCTGGAATAGCCGCAGCAATACAACTAATGGAGTTGGGCATGCCCTTGGAAACGTTGGTCGTACCGTCAACGGGGTCAAGTGCCACATCAAATCGAGGCCCGTCTTCAGCCCAAGTTCCTACCTTCTCTCCTTTGAAGAGACCAGGTGCTTCATCCTTGATGCCTTCCCCAATGACTATCTCTCCGCGGATATCCATCAGGTCGAACATCCCTCGGATCGCGTCACAAGCAGCAAAATCAGCAGATTCCTTATCACCCCGTCCCATCCAGTGGGAACTGTGTAAGGCTGCATTCTCAGTAGCCCTCAGAAACTCAAGCTCAATAACACGTTCTTCATCTTTATGCATTTGTGCACCCTATACAAAAAAACCCAAACTGTCACCGCTAAGAATCAATAAATTATTCGATGCCCAAACGAACAGAATCTTTCCGTGACTCCCTCCTTGACTCTGCCTGTCCTATTCACAATTCTCACCAGCAACACTATGAGCAACTCAAACAACACCCGTTCCTTCAAGCGAGTGATTCTAAAACTCAGTGGCGAGGCCCTGAGAGAGCCCGGTAGTCAGGACAATATATCACCTGAAATCGTCGAGCGCGTCGCCAAGGAGATTCAAAAAGCAGCTGCCTCGGGTATAGAGATTGGGGTGGTTTGCGGGGGCGGCAATTTCTGGCGTGGTGCCAGTGCCAGTGCACGGGGCATGGACCGTGCCACGGCCGATTATGTTGGCATGATGGCTACCGTAATGAACGCCTTGGCTTTGCAAAGTGCCCTTGAGGCTGAAGGTGTCATGTGCGTGGTTCAATCCGCCATTGAGATGAAAAATGTTGCCGAGCCCTTTATCAGGCGCAAAGCCAACCGACTTCTCAGTGAGGGCAACGTCGTCATCTTTGCTGCAGGAACAGGCAGCCCGTTCTTCTCCACGGATACTACCGCAGCACTGCGAGCCAGTGAAATGAGTGCAGATGCCATCATGAAGGCTACCATGGTTGATGGAGTTTACTGCTCAGACCCTAAGCACAACCCCGATGCAGTTCGTTATGAGACCGTCACGTTTCAGGAGTGTTTGGGGCAAAACCTCAAGGTCATGGACTCCACGGCATTTACTCTATGCATGGACAATGACATCCCCATCATTGTCTTTGATATTGGAGGTGATGGCAATATCGCCAAAGCTCTCTCTGGTGGCTCAATCGGCACCATTGTTGACAAAGGATAAAAAATCTCTGGTTGCGGATTCATCGTTAACGGAAGGATCCTGTTTATTCAACGCTTGCTGAAACTGGCAATTTTGGACTCGTAACTTAGCTCTAAACCTCTAATTTCAATCTACTAACTTTTCAAATCATGGAACCAAACGAAGTCATTAAAAACACAGAGGAAAGCATGAAAAAGGCGGTTGAATATGCCGTTCATGAATTTGCTGCGATCCGAACAGGCAAAGCCAGCCCTGCCTTGGTTGAAAATATCGACGTCCATGTTGCCAGCTACGGCAGCAACATGAAGGTCAAGGCGCTCGCTGTGATCACCGTGCCAGAACCACGAATGATCATGGTTCAACCATTTGACCCATCAACAACAGATGATATCGTAAAAGCTATTTTGGAAAGTAACACCGGTCTGAATCCTTCTAACGAGGGCAAGCATTTACGCATCCCGGTTCCCGAGCTCTCCGAAGAGCGCCGTAAAGACATGGTAAAAATGGTCAAATCACAAGCCGAGGAAGCTCGTGTACGTGTGCGCTCATGCCGCAAAGAAGGAATGGATGCCGCCAAAAAAATGAAGGCTGACAATGCCCTCACTGAGGATGGCATGCACGACTTTGAGAACAACGTTCAGGACCTTACCAACAAGTTCATCAAAGAAATTGATGAGCACCTCGCTGCCAAGGAGGCAGAGCTAATGACCGTTTAATTAACCTGGTTTTCAGGTTTTCCGGCGAGGTAGGCTGAGATATTACGGACTATACCTTCCACCAGCTTCTTCCTGGACTCCTCGGACGCCCATGCGGTATGCGGGGTAATGATGAGATTGGGAACATCAGGATCCAGCAAGATATGCGTTGGTGCCGGCGGTTCCTCTGTCAACACGTCCAGACCTGCTCCCGCGATTACCCCTGTCTTGAGTGCTTCAGCCAGATCACATTCATTGACGAGCTGACCGCGACCCGTGTTAATCAGGAAGGCCGAGGGCTTCATCAAGGCAAGCGTCTCGCTATTGATGATGTTTTCTGTCGCCGGGGTTAACGGGCAATGTAGCGACACAACATCCGCTTGAGCATAAAATGCGGGACTCGGGACTCGCTTTATATTTCCCTCACTCGCACCATCACGCGCAAGTGCGATGACTTCCATGCCCAAGCCCGTGGCAGCCGAGGCTACCGACTTGCCAATGGTTCCCAGACCAACAACACCCAGAGTTTTTCCTGCCAGGTCAATGATCGGATAATCAAGCCGGGTAAAGATCGGGGAATGACTCCAGTCTTCTGCCTCGCTGGCATAGCGGTGCATACCAGTAGCCAAATTGATCAAAAGCCCGAGCGTGTGCTGGGTAACACTTGCCGTTGAATAGCCCGCAACATTACAAACCGGGATTCCTGCCTGGCTGGCTGCTTCCAGATCAACACAATTAGTACCAGTTGCCGCAACACAGATAAGCTTTAAACTTGGGATTTTACGGATTACCTCGGCATCAATAACCACCTTGTTGGTAATGGCAATGGTCGTGTCCTGCAAATGGGTAACTGTCTCTTCAGGAGAGGTCGTATCATAAGGCTCAAACTCACCAAAACCGGCAAGTAATGAGAGATCGACTTTACCCATGGTCATCGCGTCCAGGAATGTAACTTTCTGCATGAAGCCACTCCTAGAATGAATTACTCGCGCTGTCAGCACATGTTTTGGGTTTTTGAGACAAGTCGAGCAAATCACGATGAGGTCTCTGGTTTTCGATATCGCCATGCTAATGCTTGTCAACTGGCCCGCGATATCCTATTCCCTACGTATGTCAGCCGAAATGGAACATACAGTCGCCTCCAGTGCCACCCTGGAGGGAACCTCCCTTCATATTGGAGAAAAGGTAAGCCTTACGATCAAACCGGCACCTGCCGGCCACGGATTCAAGTTCCGCCGTATCGATCTCGATGATCAGCCTTTCATCGACGCAGATGTCTCCAAAGTGCAGACCGTGGAACGTGCCACTACCCTTGCCGAGGGCTCGGTCAAAGTGCACACCGTCGAACACGTTCTTTCTGCCCTCTGTGGAATGGGTGTTGATAATGCCATCATTGAAATGGATGCTAACGAGCCTCCGATAGGCGATGGCTCATCCAAGCCTTTTGTCGAGTTAATCAAGCAAGCCGGTATTGAGGCACAGGACAAACCTCGTAAAGTCTATGAGATTCGTGAGCCTATCCACATGGAGACCAAAGGAGGCTCATTAATCACCATTGTGCCGGATAAAAAATTCCGTGTCTCCTGTACTAACATCGGACCTGACGGAAGATTCACGCAGTATTTCTCCAGTGAGGTTACACCAGAGCTCTATGAATCAGAAATAGCGCCGGCACGCACCTTTGTTTATTACGAGGATGTCAAACCTCTGCTCGATAAAGGTCTCATCAAAGGCGGTAGTCTTGAGAACGCCGTGGTCGTGCGTGGCGATGAGGTTATGAGTAAAGAGCCGATGCGCTTTGACAATGAATTTGCCCGCCACAAAGCACTCGATGTCATTGGGGATCTGATGCTCAGTGGCAAGCGCATTATGGGACACGTGATTTGTGTCAGACCCGGTCACGGACCAAACACGCAAATGGCAGCGACTCTTAAAGAAGAGTATCTCCGCATGCGTACCATGGTGCCACCATTGAAAATCCCTGAAGGTGAGGGAGTGCTGGACATCAACGAGGTCATGCAAATTTTGCCTCACCGCTATCCCTTCCTCATGCTGGATCGCGTTGTAGATTTTGAGGGAGACAGCAAGTGCACAGGGGTTAAAAACGTGACCATCAATGAGCCGTTTTTCCAAGGACACTTTCCCGGGCACCCGGTAATGCCCGGTGTTCTCCAGGTCGAGGCCATGGCACAGGTAGCCTCGATCCTGCTGCTTCGCAAACCGGAAAACCAAGGTAAAATCGGCTACTTCATGAGTGTGGACAAGGTCAAGTGGCGCCGGCCTGTCTTACCCGGTGACACGCTCTTTATCGAAGCGGAAATTCTCAAAGTACGTCGCAACATTGGATCTGCCGTGTGTCGTTGTATTGTTAATGGTGAAGTTGCCTCCTCCGGTGAGCTGAAGTTTGCCCTGCTCGACAACTAGGGTGACTCCCAGCAGTAAGTAGATTCATGTCAGATTCCTTGATCCATCCGACCGCGGTCATCGACTCATCTGCAAAAATTGCCGATGATGTTAAAATTGGGCCCTTCTCGGTAGTGGGTGCTAACGTCAACATTGGTTCTGGCAGTGTGCTCAAATCACATGTTGTCATCGAGGGGTACACCACCATCGGCAAACACAATACCTTTTTTCCTTTCTCCGCCATCGGGCAAATCACCCAAGATCTCAAGTATGTTGGGGAGCCCACTGCGTTGATCATCGGCGACTACAACACCTTTCGGGAAAATACCACGATACACCGTGGGACCACGGAGGAAGTTCCTACCCGCATCGGTGATCACAACCTGTTTCTCTCCTACTCGCATGTGGCGCATGATTGCCAGGTTGGAAATCACTGTATTTTATCCAACAACGGAACCCTTGGCGGGCACTGTTCCGTAGGAGACCATGCGATCATTTCCGGGCTCTCCGGAGCTCACCAGTTTTGCCGAATTGGCGAGCACTCCCTCATTGGGGGCTGCACAAAAATTGTTCAGGATGTTCCTCCCTTCACGATTGTTGATGGCAACCCGGCTACAGTCAGAAGCCTCAACTTGGTTGGTTTGCAAAGGCGAGGTTTTGACGAGGCAACCCGCCGGGCACTCAAGCAGGCCTACAAAAAACTCTTCCTCGGTAAAAAAGCAAACCTTGCCCAACTCACTGATGAGTTGGCTCAGTCTGAGTTTGCCAAGGACGTCAATGTCGCCAGATTAATTGATTTCATTCACAGTAGTGAACGTGGTGTCATTCGTTAAGCTGGGGATCAAATTGCGCAAGCGTCACTGGCCGCCGAGCTAATTTGAATTGAACTAATCTTGACTTCTGCCATCTTCAGATTCCATGTTCCCTTAACGAACAAACAGCTCACAGATAAATACTATGAAACTAGCAACACTTACGATCGCAGCATTAGCTGTGTGTGGAACATTACGGGCCGAATGGAAATACGGTGTAGGTAGTGCCCTTGGCATCTTTGATCTCAATGCTGATGTCACTTTTGGTGCAACCGACGTGGATATCAACTACGATGTCATTGATGTCGAGTCCGCATTCGGGTTCAGCGGATACGCTGCAAATGGACCTTGGAGATTCAACGCAGCCGTTGCTTACCTCGAGGTTGAGGCTAGCCAGAGCGTATTCGGTGGCAGTAAGCTTCAAGATGCCAACTTTGAGCGTCTCATATGGGAGTTAACCGCTGATTACACCTTTCATGCAGAGAATGACTGGGCCTGGTCCGCTTATGGTGGCATCCGTAGCGTAAAGCACGAGTGGAATGCACCGGGATTCGCCTTTAAAGTGAATGAAGATTGGGTCGATTTAATTGTTGGCCTGAGAGCTCGCTATGCATTTGCAGAGCGATGGGCTTGGGTGAGTTCGGTTGAGCTTGGCTTTGGAGAGTCGGAAGGCACTTATTCGATTCGGACCGGGCTTAACTGGCAATTTGCGCAGAACTGGAGCTCACACTTTCTGCTCTCATTTGATAACGCACAATATGAGGATGGTAGTTCTTCCAGTGCGGATTACTACAGCTACGATGCCGATACCACGACCCTGGGTCTTGGTGTCACCTATCACTTCTAAATCCTGCATAAGAATTTAGCTACAAAGTAACCGTATGGTTACCCCTTGGCTTTTTTAAGGTTTCTTGAGGGCGGATGGCCTCAACCTGCTCTACAAGTAGCCCCTTGCTCTAAAAACAAGGATTGTGGGGCCACAAAAAGCCCCCCAGCACATAAGGATGCTGGAGGGCTATACTATGAATAAATGACAATTTTTATTGGCAGGCCTCACACTCACCACCATTGAGCATCGCATCAATGCTGCAGGCCTGCTTCTCAGCATCTGTGTATTCCTTTATAGGCTCAGCAACTACACCCGCTATACCACGGACTTCCTTTTTCACTGAAATGGTAGACTTCTCGATGTTGGAAGCCTGCAAGGTGCGGAGATAATAGGTGGTTTTAAGGCCGACGTGCCAAGCGTGGCGATACATGTGAGAGAGTGTCTTCATGTCTGGCTCAGCGAGGAAGAGATTCACGCTCTGTGACTGATCAATCCACTTCTGCCTGCGTGCGGCGGCATCAATGATCGCTTGGTAACCAACACTAAAGACTGTCTGATGCTTCTCTTTCAAGCTGTCAGGAATGTCCTCTATATCGGCGAGCTCTCCGTCAAAATACTTGAGCTGATCAAGCATGTCCTGATTCCATAGGCCTTCCTTTTTCAGATCATTGACAAGCTCGCGGTTCAGCACGATGAAATCACCGGAGAGGTTCGACTTCACATACAGGTTCTTGTAATTGGGCTCAATACATGGGGTTGTTCCCATGATGTTTGAAATCGTTGCCGTAGGTGCAATGGCCAGCACGTTGGAGTTACGCATACCATGCTGGGCGATTTTTTCACGCAAGTGAGTCCAATCCATCTTTGCCCCACGGGGGACATCCACTTCCACTCCGCGCTCATCCTGAAGCAGGTCAACAGTATCCTGGGGAAGAATGCCCCTGTCCCACTTTGAACCTTGGTAGCTTGAGTAGGTGCCGGACTCAGCGGCAAGATCGCAAGAAGCATTGTAGGCGTAGTAGGCAACCGCCTCCATAAACTCATCATTGAAATCCACAGCGGCATCGGAACCAAAGGCAAGCCCCTTCTTGTAGAGGGCATTTTGCAGACCCATGACACCCATACCGATCGGGCGATGGCGGCTGTTCGCTGTCTTCGCGGCTTCGGTAGGATAGAAGTTAATATCAATAACGTTATCCAAGGCGCGGATTGCTACGGTGATGGTTTCTTTGAGCATGTCATGATCAAGAGACCCGTCACCGGTAATGTGCGTGTCGAGCACCACGGAACCCAGGTTACACACCGCGGTTTCCTCATCAGAGGTGTTGAGTGTGATCTCTGTGCAAAGGTTGCTTGAGTGAATCACACCACAATGGTCTTGAGGGCTGCGCAGGTTGCAAGGGTCCTTGAATGTAATCCATGGGTGGCCTGTCTCAAAGATCATCTTGAGCATGCCTTTCCAAAGCTCGATAGCCGGTATTTTGCGTGACCAGATTTGACCTTCCTCGGCCATCTTTTCGTATTCCTGATAACGCATCTCAAAGGCCTTACCATAGAGATCGTGAAGATCAGGTGTCTCATTAGTACGGAACAGCGACCACTCCTGACGTGCCTCCATGCGCTTCATGAAAAGGTCAGGAATCCAGTTTGCTGTGTTCATGTCATGGCAGCGGCGACGTTCATCACCGGTGTTCTTGCGGAGCTCGAGAAAATCTTCGATATCATTGTGCCATGATTCAAGGTAAGCACAACCGGATCCACGGCGCTTGCCTCCCTGGTTGACAGCCACAAGCTGATCGTTATGCAATTTGAGGAATGGAATAATCCCCTGAGATTCACCATTAGTACCTTGAATATAGCCGCCCGTGCCACGAACAGCAGTCCATGAGCCCCCAAGACCACCAGCCCACTTACTCAGATAGGCATTATCTGCAATACCACGCTGCATGATGGACTCGATCGAATCATCCACCTTGTAAAGGTAGCAAGAGGATAGCTGGGAGTGAAGCGTTCCGGAATTGAACAAGGTCGGGGTACTTGAGCAAAACCGGCGGCCCTTGTAGAGAGAGTAGAGACGAATAGCCCAATCTTCACGGTTTTCTTTCTCCGCACGGAAAAGGCCCATAGCGACTCGCATCCAGAAGAATTGGGGGGTCTCAAGGCGGCGCGGTTTGGCTCCGGTTTTGTCGACAATAAGATAGCGGTCATAGAGAGTCTGAATACCTAGATAATCAAAATCCAAGTCGGCCGTCGGATCGAGGGCATCAGCGAGTTTTTCGACATCATACTGGGCAACAACATCCGGTGAGATGCGTTTGATTTTAATACCATGCTCGAGGTATTTGCTGAAATATTCACTGTGAGCTGATTGAAGTCTGTCGATGCCATCCGTGATGATATCCCAATCCAGCACTTCCTCATAGATATAGCTCAGCAGCACACGACCTGCGAATTTTGCAAAATCAGCATCGCGCTCGATGAGCGACTTTGCGTTGAGGATGATTGTCGACTTCAGCGCTACACGAGTAATTTCAGCCCCAATGGAGCGTCGCAATTCCTGCTCAATTTCCTGTTCACTCAGACAAAGATCAAGACCAATAGAGGAAAATGAGATACGCCTCTTGAGTTCGGTGCCATCCCAAAACTGAGTGCTGCCGTCTTCCTCGGTAACCACCACCATGGACTCTTGATTGGGATCCTCAAGCGGCTCTTCATCAATGCGCATTTGTGCACGCTTGGCACGATAGAGAATGTAGGCCTCAGCAGCCTTGAAATATCCTTGGCGCATCAGTTCCTCCTGAACGAGATCCTGAACATTTTCAATGTGAGCAAAAGCAGAGTCTCCATTTCTGATGCTCTCGGTGACACCGTGTGCAACCTTGACTGCCGCCTCCGGATCTTCCTTGATGGAGAGAAAAGCCTTGCGCACAGCGATCTCAATTTTGGTCTGGCTCCATGGAACGACATTGCCATTACGGCGAATCAGCCTGACCGGCATTGCCTGTGGCTCCTCGGAGACAATCACCTCCCCATTCTTTTCAAGTGAGCGTGAGAAAACGAGTGATTTGGCCACATCATGTGCATCGTTCTCGATGAGCGCCTTTTCGATGAGCAGGTACAGGTCATTGTGGGAAAGACGCAGCTGGCCACCTTCATGCACCTGTTCGGTGAGAGACCTGGCAACACTCTGAGCCACATTGGAAACAAAGTTGCAGTTTTCCTCGTTGAAAATCTTCTCCTGTTGTTCCTGACGTGAGAGAAGCAGGTCAGTGAGTGCACTTCCAATAGTGTCCGCCACTTTAGCTAGTGAGAGCTCCTCCTCTTCCTTGCCGTGAGTGACAAGTATCTGTGGGACCCGGTCCACACTATGCTCACCTAAAACTGCCCTCCATTCAAAGCGGTCAGTATTTTCAGTTGATGCAGCACGGTCAGTGATGACTTTCTTGAGGGCGAGATCTTCTTCTAGTGAGATAGAGCGATACATGGGCGCAGTTTATTCTATGGTTATTTGATTTGGTTATTTGATTGGTTTTTTTGATCGATTGAAAAATCGGGTATGGGGGGTTTGTTACAAGCCAGCTGCAGCCAGCTTGAAGGGGGTAAGGGTGAAGGCTGATGACTTACAGCTCGTCGTCATCGATGTTACCTAGTGCTGTCGATTTTTGATACTCGGTAACACGACCCTCGAAGAAGTTTTGCTCCTTCTTGATGTCCATCATTTCAGCAAGCCACGGGAATGGATTATCCACATTACCCTTGAGAGGCTCAAGACCACAGGTTTGAAGACGACGATCTGCAATATAATCAATGTATTGCTGAAAGTCTTCAAGGTTCAGGCCAACTGACGATACGGGCAGGCAGTCTTTGATGAAATTTTTCTCCAGCCTGATCGCCTCTGCCATGGTCTCACGCAACTCGTTTTTGAACTCGTCTGACCAGATCTCAGGGTTCTCATTAACAAGATCAATGAGGAGATTGCGCAGGAGTTCGATATGATTGGACTCATCACGCAGGGTGTAACGGAACATCTGACCGATACCTGGGAATTTGTTCTGGCGGTAGAGGCTAAGGATCATACCAAAGAGCCCGTAAAACTGGGTTCCCTCCATGCACTGGCCAAAGATAAAGATGTTACGGGCGAGTGCCTGTTTGTTTTCAAGCAGAGACATGTCCATGTCACGGCGCAAGGACCTGCTGTTGGACACTACGAAGTTTGTTTTCTCCTGCACAGTGCGCACATCCTCAAAGATAGCCTCACACTCGTGCGGGTTAAGCCCCAGGGAGGACACCATGTAAACGAGCGAATCAGCATGAATGTTTTCCTCATGAGCATGGCGACGGAAGACGAGCTCCAGCTCCGGTGCTGTAACCTGATCACGGATAACGTGGATCATATTGTCCCCCACAATGCCCTCTGCAGCAGAAAAATAACCAATGCCCATCTTGATGATCCAACGCTCCACGTCGGATATTTCATCAGAGCGCCATTGCTCGACATCCTTTTGCATGGGGATGTCCTCAGGCTCCCAATGATTGGCCCGCATATCCGAGTAGATGTCCCAGGCCCATGGGTATTTGAGTGGCAACAAACCAAAACCACTGATTTTCTTACCTCCAATAACACGTTTGGAATCAAGAGTCTTTTGGGCAGCAGCTTCTTCGAGTGGAATAGTTAAGTCATCTAATTGAGCATTCATGAGTTTGTGGGTGTAGGTTGTTAGTTTTTGTTCTTTATCGGCTTAAATGCGTGTCGGTCACATCAGGCAGGGCATTGCTGCTGCCATCTGATACTTCTAGAGGTCATCATCATCAAAACTGCTTGCGAGCGTGGCAGCAGTGGCATGGGCAGGCTGCAGTGCGGTGAGATGGATCTGCTCATCGAGCCATGGGAATGGACTTGTGGCATGGTGGAACTGACGAGACAGACCACAAGCAGCCAGCCGGTTGTCTGCCAGATACTCGATGTAGGTGTTGAGTGCCTCCGTGTCTAAGCCAGCTGCCGCAACGGGCAAGGAGGCAACGAGGTCTTGTTCCAACTTCACAGCGGTATGCATGTAGTCGATGAGCTCCTGCTGGAATGTTTGCGTCCAGACTTCCGGATTTTCCTCAACGAGCTCATTCATCAGTTTGTCAAACAGGCTGATGCGGAAGGAAACATCCTTGAGGAGCTTGCTAAAGATCGCTCCCGTGCCGGGAGTCTTGTTCTGTGCCGCCAGAGAGAACATGGCTGCCCAAAGTGAAAAATACTGCGTGCCCTCCATGCACTGGCTTATCAAAAAGATGTTGCGGGCAATCGCCTTCTTGTTTTCCAGGATGGTGGTATCTGTGTCACGATCGATCGGGCTAAGATGATCAACCATGAATTGCTGCTTGGCTGCCATGGCAGGAGTATTTGCCAAGGCTGAGCACTCCATGGGGTTGATGGCAAGCGAGCCATGCAAGTAGACGAGAATATCGCTACGCGTGTTCTCCTCGTGAACAAAACGACCAAACACCAGCTTGAGTTCAGGCGCAGTCAGCAAATCCCGTATCGTGTAAATGTCACCGGCTTGGCAAATTTCCTGAGATTTGGCAAATGCCCCCAGTGTCACTTTGTAGAGCATTTGGCAGGGCTCGTCCAGCTGTGCCCATTGAGCAGCGTCCACCTGTAGTGATGTTTCACCTGGCTCCCAATGAGAATTTTTCATCTCCTTGTAGAGGGAGTATGCCCAAGTGTATTTCAACGGCAGAATGTTGAAAAACATCGAATTGCGTCCGTTGATGACTTTCTTGGCCGCGTAGGCCTCCTCTGCTTTTTCGCGGTCCAGGTCAAATGTGCGCTCGCCAAGATTGATACTAATTGTGTCTGCCATGTCAGTAAGGGTTCGTTGTGAAAAATTGCTATCTTAAGAAAAGAGATTTTTAGGATGGAATCTAATTGGATATGTTTAAGTCTTTGTGTCTCAGTCAGGCATGCTTCAACAGCCTGACAATTTGCTTTTTTTACTGCGTTTTTGTCGCTCTCGTGGCCATCGGGCAGCCTCGTTATAATGCAGGAAAAAGTCTCTTTTCGTCAATGAGATTTTGCTCATATAGTATCCACAAATTATTAACAATACAACATATTGTGGTTTTATTTTTTTGAGGGCAATTGCTCTTTTTCCTTGCGAAACCGCTAACCCTCTTAAAAACAGCCCTCTCAGGAACATTCTAGCAGACCTTCATCACGGCTCACCGCATCCGCTGGGGGCTAAAAAAAAATTCACCTGATAGGCTGCCCGGGAGAACTATTAAGGTTTTCTAAAATTTTATCAGGCGAGGCGTCCAAATATCCTTCTGCAGGCTCCTTGAAAGCCTTTCTGCCTATAACTGAGGGGGGTAAAAATTTATGGGCTGCGCGGAACTCATGGATCAAAGGACTAGCTCTTTAATTAGTCAAATGCTCAAATATTCTGGCATAATGCATTGGTGACGAATGGTATCATTAGCACCCATGTCGTGCTGACCAGCATTGGACCCGGGTCAAAGCTTCTAGCGTCTATGTCAGCACGCTAAAAACAACTCAAATAGCTCAAAGCACTGATCCGGATCCTTATAAAGCACCTAATCAGGGTTGCTATTGTGAGTGATTGGCCCTAGTGAGCGCTTCTCGTTTACTGCACAGATCACATGTTTCACCTCTTCACCAAAAAAAACGGCAACCTTAAGGACGACTCATTATCAGGCCTGACGGTCGCCCTGGCGCTGGTTCCCGAAGCCATCGCATTTTCATTCATCGCAGGGGTCAACCCTCTCATCGGTCTCTGGGCTGCAGTGTTCATGGGTTTCATCACTGCTGCTTGTGGTGGACGTCCAGGCATGATCTCCGGGGCCACAGGAGCCATTGCTGTCGTTGCCGGCAAAGCGGTGCAATATGGTGACCAGCTAGGCGAAGGGCTGGGGCTTCAATTTCTTTTCGCAGTCATCATGGTCGCCGGCGTTATTCAGATTACTTTCGGCATATTGAAGCTGGGACGCTTCATACGTCTGGTCCCCCACCCCGTTATGATCGGCTTTGTCAACGGCCTGGCCATCGTTATTTGCATGGGCCAATTTGGCTTCTTCAAGAAATTCACTGGTATCGATGAGCAAGGCAACCGCGTCATGGATTGGATGCAAGGCAGCGAGCTGGGCATCCTCATTGGACTCATCGTGCTCACCATGGCGATCATTCACTTTTTCCCTAAACTTACCAAAGTGCTACCGTCCACCTTGGCTGCCATTATTGTTGTCGGGGTCATCGCTTCCTTCCTCCCCGACGCAAGAACCATCGAGAACGTGCTCAAAGACGGTGGTGGTGATGGCACCCTGAGTGGCAGCTTTCCTGTGCCAGCATGGCCAAGTGACATCGCCTGGGCCGAGCACTGGCCTTTTATTTTCAAAACCGCATTCATCGTTGCCATGGTCGGCATCATTGAGTCACTGATGACTCTTCAGCTTATTGATGAAATCACCGAGACCAGGGGGCAAGGCAACCGTGAATGTGTTGCCCAGGGAGGTGCCAATTTCTTATCCGGTCTTTTCGGGGGCATGGGTGGATGCGCCATGATTGGTCAATCGCTCATCAATATCAAGTCAGGGGGCAGGGGCAGAACTTCCGGCATTGTAGCTGCCCTCTCCCTCGCTTTTTTCATCATGGTTGGTGGCCCTATTATCGTGCAAATACCGATCGCTGCATTGGTGGGAGTCATGTTCATGGTCGTTATCGGTACTTTCGAGTGGTCGACTTTCAAGAGCTTCGGCAAAATCGCACCATCCGAAATGCTCATTATCCTGACTGTCACCCTGGTGACCGCCGTCATGCATGATCTGGCACTGGCTGTGTTTGTGGGTGTCATCCTCTCCGCCCTGGTCTTTGCCTGGGAGAGCTCCAAACACATCATCGTCACCATGCACAAAGACACTCCCGAAGAGCGCATCTACGGTATCGAGGGCATGCTTTACTTTGGCTCGGTACGTGAGTTTTCCGACAAGTTTCAGGCGAAGTCGGATGTACCCAACATCGTCATCGACTTTGAAGAAGCCCGGGTCTGTGATTTGTCAGGTCTTGAGGCCATTAATGCTCTGGGAGAGCGTTACCGTAATGCCGGGAAAACCCTCCATGTGCGCCACCTTTCACCGGACTGCCGCCAGATGCTCAAAAAGGCCGGCACCCTTGTCAACATTGAGGTTCTGCCTGATGACCCACACTACTCGGTTGCCCGTATTCGTAGTGAGAACAGCAGGATTATTGGCTCATAGTCAGCTCATTCTGATAGTGTTTTCCTCGGTTTTGGGGTGACAAAGACCTTTTTTAGGATTAGCACCCCGCGTGCTCATTATTAGAAAACTCACCAAGACCGTCGGAGGGCGAACGCTTTTCGAGGATGCGGACATGACCATCAACTGGGGCGAGCGTGTCGCTCTGGTAGGTCCCAACGGTGCTGGCAAGTCCACGCTCTTCAAACTTATTTTGGGCGAGGAACCTGCCGACTCCGGAAGTGTGGAAGTCGATGACTATGCCATCACGGGATATCTTGCGCAGGAGGCTGGAGATCCGGGAGATGAGACGGTTCTCGAGATAGCCATTGGCATTACTCCGGAACTCATCAAGGCCATACGGACAATCCGTGAGGGGGACAGCTCTGGCAATACCGACAGTCCGGAGTACCATGCGGCCCAGGATACTTTTGATGCCGCCAACGGTTACCAGCTCGAGCCCAAGGCAAAGAAAATTCTTGCGGGTCTTGGCTTTGAAGCTGAGGCCTTTGACAAACCTGCCCGCGAGTTCTCCGGCGGCTGGATTATGCGCGCGCATTTGGCGAGACTGTTGGTCATGGAACCCGATCTTCTGATGCTTGATGAGCCCACCAACCATCTTGATCTGATGGCGTTGATCTGGCTGCAAAGATACTTGAAGAACTACCCGGGTGCGCTTCTCATGATTTCTCATGATCGTGACTTCATGGATGAGCTCATTGAGACGGTCTACGAAATCGATGAGGAACAACTCATCTCCTACACGGGCAATTACACCTCCTATCTGAAGCAACGAACCAAGCGCTACCAGCAAAAGGTCCAGGCATACCGCAACCAGAACAAGGAAATAGAACGCATTCAGGAGTTCATTGACCGCTTCCGCTCGGTATCATCAAAAGCGGCTCAAGTGCAGAGCCGGGTCAAGCAGCTGGAAAAAATCAAGCGCCTCCCCAAGCCGATAGCTCCCCGCAAAGTCTTTAAATTCAATTTCCCACAACCACAAAGGTCCAACCAGAAAGTGATCGAACTGGAAAAAATCCACATGGCATACGGTGACAAGGTGATTTACGAGCGGCTTGATCTTACCATTGAACGGGGTGACCGCATGGTCCTCGTCGGGCCAAATGGCGCCGGCAAATCAACCCTTCTCAAAATCCTTGCAGGACAACTCGAGTTCCAGAGTGGTGAGCGTAAGTGCGGATTCAATACCAAGCTCGGCTACTATTCCCAGCACCGCACAGAAAGTATGGACGAGGCCAATACCGTGCTTGAAGAAGTCATGGGATGTGGCGGAGACATCCGCGAAGACGACGCGCGCTCCATATTGGGCTCATTTCTGTTTCGCCGTGCTGATGTGCACAAAAAAATACGTGTCCTCTCAGGAGGGGAGAAATCCCGTCTCAACCTCGTCAAGTTTCTGGTCAACCCCCCCAACCTGCTACTGATGGATGAGCCCACGACGCATTTGGACATTATTTCCATTGAGGCGCTGTTGCAGGCGCTGAAGCATTACGAGGGAACCCTTGTCTTTATCTCACACGATGTTCACTTCATCCGTAATCTGGCGGAGGTGACTTTGCACGTGGATGCAGGCAAACTCACCCGCTACGCAGGTGGCTATGACTACTACCTCGAAAAATCCGGACTTGGGGATGATCGAGGTTCGGTAACCGCCTGAGTACACGCACGGTTCACATTTGATTTGCCCTGTTTCGGGTCGAAAGATGCGGTTGAGACCGCTCTCTGATTAATATCAAACACTGACTTGAAAACAAAAAGCCCACGCGAAACTTGTTCGAGCGGGCTTTTTGTTTTTTTGGGGGGTTACTTTGCTGTCATTTAAATATTAGTTGCCCTGAGATGTAACTCTATGGGCATCTTTCATATGGTAGCGTGTATATCTTTGGGGGGGTGTTTGGGTGTTTCCTGGGATTTGAGAGAAATAGTTGCAACTGCGTCCTCTTGGTATCCTTAGTCTTATGTGGGGGCATTTGGGGATACTCACAACCTGTTGGGGGCTTGGGTTGTCAAGAAGACAGCTGTGTTGCCATGGTGGGGCGAGAGTCCTTAATGCTATGGTGAGTTGGTGCCTCGACTGGTTCTCAACCACTTTATGGC
>JBDQHQ010000003.1:0-28750 GCA_040264795.1 Akkermansiaceae bacterium
CTGATGAGTACCAAACGCGTATACGGCTATCTGGCCGAGTTCAAAAGTGCATCTGCCCTCTACAAGGCTGCGGAAAAGGTGCGTGATGCAGGCCATAAAAAATGGGATTGCTACTCACCATACCCAATCCACGGTCTGGACAAGGCAATGGGAATGAAGAAGTCCATTCTTCCTTATCTCGTATTTTGCGGTGGCACGCTCGGCATCATCACTGCCTTCACCCTCGCATACACGACCCAAGTGGTCATTTACCCGACTGTGGTGCAGGCGAAGCCATCGAATATTTTTACCACGGCGGCCTTCTTCCCCATCATGTTTGAGCTGACCATCCTGTTCTCAGGTTTCACCACGCTCTTTGGCCTGCTCGCCCTGATGGGTCTGCCGCGCCTCAACCACCCGCTTTTTGAAAGCCGCCAGTTTGCCCGCTCCACAGATGACGGTTTCTTCATCGCCATTGAAGCTCGTGACGCCCAGTTCTCATCTGAGGAAACCAAGACCCTGCTTGAAGATGCAGGCGGTTCTAATATCGAACTCGTCGAGGAGCCCACTTCCTGAACCACTTTTCCATTAACTTACAAAGGATCACTCATTTCCCATGCGCTATTTCTTTCTAGCATTTGCCCTGATCGTCTTACTGGTGATCAGTTTCTTTGGTTTCCGCGGCGATACGTTCGGTGGCACGCCACTGCGTATCTTCCCAGACATGGATGACCAGGATAAGATTAAAACCCAGAAGCCGAGCGAGTTTTTTGCAGATGGTCTGGGATCACGTAAGCCGGTTGCAGGCACCGTTCCCCGTGGTTTTGAGCAGTCAGGTATTACCCAGGGTTTTGGTCATGATTACAGCTTCGGTAACAGCACGAGCTACCTCGACACCGGTAAAATGGGTGACGCCTATGGTGATGGAATGCCATCCGAGCTCAAGCTGACAGACAAGAACCGCGCTGGTTTTCTGCGTCACGGCAAGGAGCGCTACAAGATCTCCTGCATGCCATGTCACGGTGAGGCAGGGGACGGCAAGGGCATTGTTGCGGTGATCGGTATCCCAGCAGTCCCCAGCCTGATGAATTTCCCCAAACCCAATTATCCGGATGGTAAGATGTATGAGACGATCACTAAGGGCAAAGGCCTGATGGGTGGTTACGGTTACAACATACCAGTCAACGACCGCTGGGCGATCATCGCCTACGTAAGAGCCCTACAAGCCGCAAGCCAGACAGCCGCCAAGTAAGGCACAAATCTCCCACTTTCCAACTTTCATAACCTAGTAACAATGGGTCACTTCATCACATCCAAAGACATTCCCGCAAACGGGGAGCATCTCAAACCGGGAGCCCTGAGCAAATGGATCAACCTAAGCGGTCTGGTTGCCCTGATCGGCATTCTTGTCAGCGTTTGGTTGCTCTTCAGCAACAACGAGGCGGCCAATACAGCATCGGACACCGTGGCCGGTCGATATGCCTACTCCTGGCTGTTTGCTTTTGCATTCTTTGTCAGTTTTTCTCTGGGAGGTGCATTCTGGCTCTTGTTGCACCACGTCTCCAACTCAGGCTGGGGTATCTCCGTGCGCCGCTTGATGGAAAATCTTGCCAGTGTTTTCCCATGGATGGGCTTGATGGCCATTCCTTTCCTTTTCCCACAGGTGCAGCAGCACCTCTTCGAGTGGATGAACCGTCACCGCGAAGTGATGGACAGTGTCACAAGTTATGGTAATGCCAAGGAAGCGCTGCACCACAGCTATGGTCAGTTTGACCACATGCTCTACGCCAAGTCATTCTACATGAACCTGCCATTTTGGCTGGGCCGCATGGTGGGATACTTCGTGCTGCTGGGCGGTGCCATTTACATCCTTAAGAAACTCTCTGTGGATCAGGACAATGATCCCAAGCCAGGTGTTGATAGGCTTAAAAAATCACGCCGTCTTTGTGCAGCATTCCTGCCGATTTTTGCCCTGACAGCCACCTTCCTCGCATTTGATTTGCTCAAGGCGCTTGATTACAAGTGGTTCTCCACCATGTATGGGGTTTATTTCTTTGCCGGCTGCGCTCTCAACGGCATGGCACTACTCATTCTGACCTCGATCTTGCTGCGCCGGGCGGGATATTTGCAAACAGTGATGAGCCCTGAGCATCACCACATTATGGGCAAACTCACATTTGCGTTTGTGGTTTTCTGGGCCTATGTCACCTTCTCCCAGTTTTTCCTGATTTGGTATGCCAACATCACTGAGGAGACCAGTTACTTCCTGCTGCGCAACACAGGCAACTGGAACATTGCCAATATTGCCCTGGTGTTTGGCCACTTCGCACTGCCTTTCCTCTTCCTCATTCGTCAGGACGTTAAGAAAACGCCAGCTTTGATGATCCCCATCACCATATATCTCTTCATTTTACACGCTCTCGATCACTACATCATCGTAGCACCGGAGCGCGGTCCGTCTCTCACCGTCGGCAGTGAGGCAGGAGCATCTCTGTTTCCCTCTGGCAGCGTTTTCTGGCTCGACTTGCTCGCCTTCATCACCGTGGGTGCATTCTTTATCTTCATCTATCTCCGGACTTTCACCAAGAACAGTCTCTACCCAAGCCGAGACCCGCGTATTCTCGAATCAGCCAACCTGTTCAACTAACAGCCAAGCCAGCCCGTTTATTCCAAGAATCCCACTTTCTTAAGGACAATGCCTAATCAGACTTCTAATCACCGCGACACTCCACTGCGCCGATTCAACGCCTTTTGGTGGGGACTCGCTTACTTCAGTATCTTTGGAATCTTGTCTGCCCTTGTATACTGGCAGACAGGCTCACCGGTTGATGCCGTTGCCCAGGAACGTGCATCAGGCCGCCTTGAAGTCAGGGCCAAGGTTGATGCTGCCCAAGCTGAATTGCTGCCTCCTGCTGATGCTACCGATAAGCTGACCGATGAGATCAAGGCTGGGCCACAGGCAACAGACCAGTTTGTGCCCGGCTCGGAATCACACAAACGCGCGATGGAACAACTTGCCTCAGGTGGGGATGAGGCTGCCAATGAAGGCTTCAAACTCTACACTGCCAAGGCATGTAACACCTGCCACGGTGCTGATGCTAACAGACCAATCTCGCCTGCTTACCCCAAACTCGGGGGTCAGACCGCCGAGTATCTGCTCGCGCAAATCAAAGACATCCACAACGGCGTCCGTGCCAATGGTCAAAGTGCTGTGATGAAAGGAATGACAACGGCGATGAATCTCACCGAGGATGAGATGAAGAAGATATCCGACTGGATCGCGACACTCGACAAACCTGATGTCGTACTTCCTGAAGGTGATGGCAAAAACCTCTATATGGCAAAGGCATGTGCCACTTGCCACGGACCGGATGCGAACACACCCATCATGCCTGCCTACCCACGCCTGGCAGGGCAGAATTCCCAGTATCTTTATGACCAGATGAAGGCGATTAAAGATGGCGCCCGTGCCAATGGTCAAAGTGCAGTGATGAAAGGTATCATGGCCAACGTCAGCGAAGAAGAAATGAAGGTCATCGCTGATTGGGTCGCAGGCCAAAAGGCAGATCAGCAGTAATCCATTTTCCCACAAGAAACAAAATCATGTCCACTCAAAGTAACGCTTCCAACACCGAGGATATCGAACTGCGTTCGTCGATTGACCGATCACTGCGTCACCCGGTGATGTTCTTTTTCACCAGTGGAGCTGCCTGGTTGGCAGTTTCTCTAGTACTTGGTATCATTGCCTCGATCAAAACACACAACCCCGCTTTTTTGGGTGAGTATTCCTTCATTCAATACGGCCGCGCTTTCCCGGCACACATCAATGCTCTGGTTTACGGTTGGGGTGCACAGGCTGCGTTTGGCGTCATGATTTGGCTGATGGCTCGTTTGTCTCGCCAGCCAAGTAAAAACGCGGGCACACTTCTGGTTGCCGGCCATATTTGGAACCTGGGTGTCTCCTTGGGTACTATCGGTATTCTTGCCGGCTTTGGCACGGGTAAACACTGGATGGAGTTCCCTACATTTGTTTGGCCGGTCCTTTTGGCAAGTTACGCAGCCATTGCCATCTGGGTTGTGATTTCCTTCAAGGTTCGTCGTGGAGACCATGCATACATTTCCCAGTGGTATATTCTGGCAGCGTGTATCTGGTTCCCCTGGATCTATCTCACCGCGAATCTGTATGTGAACGTATTTGATGTTCACCCTCTTGTTGCAGCAGCGGTCAATGGCTGGTTCAGGCAAGCGCTTACCCTGCTTTTCTTTGTGCCTATTGCCATTGCCAGTGCTTATTACATTACAGCCAAGGTGACTGGCCGTGCCGTTTATAACTACTCTTACTCCGCAGGAGGGTTTTGGGCCCTTGCCATCATTGCTCCCTGGGCAGGTATGAACGCTCTGATGGGTGCCCCCATTCCTCTGTTTCTACAATACACGGGTGCTGCAGCTTCCATGCTTGTGGCGGTGCCACTGATTTTTGCCGGAGTCAATGTGCTTAAAACAACTTCAGGCCAAGCTGAAAAGCTCGCACACAGCCCCTCGCTGCGTTTCACAGTGGCCGGAGTATTTGGAATGCTCTCCCTTGCGGTTCTTGGTGTGATTCTTGCTCACCCAGATGCCATGCGCTACTCCCAATTCAGCCTTGCCGGTTATGGCTACGATATCCTTGCGCTCTATGGATCCTTCAGCATGTGTATGTTCGGTGCGATTTACTTCATTGTTCCGCGCATCACCCGTCGTGAGTGGTTATCCCGCCGCCTGATCCGCACTCACTTCTGGTTCTCGGTATACGGAGTGTGCCTGATGCTTCTCTTCTGCACGCTTCTCGGGTCATTCCAGCAGGGTGCAGCCCAGGAAAACTTCAACCAGCCCTGGAAACAGGCTGTTAACAGCACATTCCCATACGCTGTTGGAACCACACTTGCCTGGTGCGCCATCCTCTGGGCCAACATCTTTTTCTTTATCCACCTGACATTGATGTGGCTGCGCCTCGGCCGCCGCAGTTCCCACCCAACGCTCTTGCGTCGTGAGCACTCCGCCCTTGGCCCACACGGCCCGGAGGGAGACATTGAAGAGCTGGAAAGCGCCAAAGCCTAATGTCCCATCTGAATTTCAACTGATAACTTTAAACCAAGTCCATGACCTTAAAATCTTTTCTTATCGGAATGTTTGCCAGCTTCGGCCTTGCATGGTTTTGCATGATCGCCATCCCGGCTGCTAAAATGGCATCACTTCCGCCGGTAAAAATGTCCAGCGAAGAAGACGCTGAATACTATGAGCGCAAGACCTCCGGCCGTCTGGTGAACGGCGCTGAGATTTATGCTGCCAACGGCTGTTACACCTGCCACTCCCAGCTGATCCGTCCCACTTACCTCGGCAGTCAGATCTTCCGCAAGGATTTCGCAGGAGTTTCCAATGCTGACAAGGACACCCGCCGTGAGACTCACTACGATGACTACAAAGGTGAAACGTATGCCCATATCGGACTCACCCGCATGGGTCCTGATCTCAGCAACTTTGGTCACCGTGCCGAGGTTTACGCTGCCAGAACGGGCATGACTGCTGAGCAGTGGACGATTGCCCATCTCTACAATCCACGCAATCAAAAGCTGCAGCTTGGTGAGCAGGGTGAGCAAATTGACATGACTTGGTCCAACTGCCCGTCCCAGCTTCAGATGTTTGAAGTGAAGGACTTTGTTGGGCAGGGTGACCCTCTGGCAATCTCCAGTAATTCCGATGAGAAGACTCAAATCATCCCCCGCGAGGACGCGCTCGTCCTCACCAGCTATCTTCTAGCTATGAAACGAGACTCAGCATTGCCTGAGAGCGTGGATAACGCTCCCAAGAGTGCGAGTGCAGCAGAAAAGAAGTAAGGCCAACCGATCATTTTTCATATCTTTTTCATACCATGTCCGAACCATCTACAAGCAAACCAGATCTCGACGAGGATACCAATGTCAGCACGAATGCTGCTGCGGTTGAGCGGGAGAATGACATGTTTACTGAAGGCGCCGAGCCGATGTCACTGTGGGTTATTCTCAGTGGCGCCTTGGTGTTCATGATTGCTGGAGGCGTCATTGCAGGCAGCCTTTTTGACTATAATAACTTCGTCAAACCAGATTACGTGCGCGCCGCAGCTCCTGGTGGAGTGAGTGCCGCCTCGTTACCGAAGCCCGCACTTGATGCCTATCTCAAGATCGGCAAGAAGGCTTACACAGCATGCGCGGGTTGTCACCAGCCCGGTGGTGAAGGCAATGCCGCCTATCCACCTCTGGCCAACTCAGAGTGGGTCACCGGTTCCAGCCTTCGTCCCGCTTTGATTATCCTCAACGGCCTTCATGAGTCCATTACCGTCAACGGCAAGACATACAATGCCAACATGCCAAGCATGGGCTCAGGCATGGATGCCAAGCAGCTTGCCGGATTGCTCAACTACATCCGCAACAGCTTTGGCAACAAGAGTGATTCACTGATCAGTCTTGAAATGGCCCAGAACGCTCTGGACATCTCCAAGGAGCGTGACGGAGGCCAGGTGACTGCCACCGAGCTTAACGCCAGCTACAACAAGGATCTCGAAGGGCCATCCATTGCTCCCGATACACTGGTAGATCCCAAGACATTAACTCCAGTTGACGCCACTCAATAAGAGGCCATATTGCCACGCAGAATTCTCGTCCCATCATTAAAGAATATCACCACATCTTCCTCCAATACCCGTCATGAGCGATAACCACGACGATCATCACGATCACCACGACCCCGGATTTATCCGGAAATACATCTTCTCTACGGACCACAAAACCATTGGTCTCCAGTATGGTCTTACCGCCATGCTTTTCTTGCTGTTCGGCTTTTACCTGATGATGGTTATGCGCTGGAGCATTGCCTATCCCAATGAGCCGCTTCCTGCATGGATGAGCTGGTTATTCACCGAGGACTGGAAGGCCCAGTGGCTGACGGAAGGAAAACTACCGGGTGAGACCTACAATATGTTTGGTGCCATGCATGGAACCATCATGGTGTTCCTGGGTATCGTGCCACTTGGTTTTGGTGCTTTTGGTAACTATGTCACACCCCTTCAAATTGGTGCTCCCGACATGGCGTTTCCACGCCTCAATATGGCGTCTTACTGGCTCTACGTGGTTGGAGGAGTCATGATGTGCGGAAGCTTCTTCATGGAGTCCGGTGCTGCTAAATCCGGTTGGACCAACTACCCGCCACTTTCTTTCTATGCGGACATCCAATACCCGCACCAGTTCTGGACGGGTCAGACTCAGTGGCTGATGGGTCTCGTGATGTTGATTTCCTCATCGTTGCTGGGATCGGTGAACTTCATTACCACGATCATCAACCTGCGTGCCAAGGGAATGACCTGGATGCGTATGCCCTTCTTTGTCTGGGCGATGCTCGTCACTGGCTTCTTGCTGCTACTCTCTTTCCCACCACTCGAGGTTGCAGGTATCATGCAGGTGGTCGATAGGATGTTCGGATCGAGCTTCTTCCAGCCTACAGGGCTTTATCACCAGCAAATCGGTCTTGCCGATGCCTCCGGCGGAGGTAGCCCGCTGCTGTTCCAGCATCTGTTCTGGTTCCTGGGACACCCCGAGGTTTACGTGCTATTGCTTCCCGCGATTGCGTGCGTGGCTGAGATCATACCGGTTTACACCCGCCGCCCCATCTGGGGTTACAAGTCAATGGTATATGGCGTGCTCGTTCTCGGGTTCCTCTCATTCATTGTCTGGGCTCACCACATGTATATGACGGGTATGGGGCCGGCTATTTCAACCTTCTTCCAGACCACCACGACTCTCATTTCTATTCCTTCGGTGATCTTGTTGACCTGTCTGTTGATCTCTCTTTGGGGTGGTTCGATCCGCTTCACGCCTGCGATGATGTGGGCCTGCGCCTTCCTGCCCATGTTCGGTATTGGTGGTCTGACTGGTCTGCCGCTTGCCTTCAACTTGGTAGACTTGCACCTGCATGACACTTACTACGTCATTGGCCACTTCCACTACGTCGTCGCGCCCGGAATTTTGTTTGGATTCTTTGCCGGTGTGCATCACTGGTATCCTAAGATCACTGGTCGCTTCACGAGCAAATTCCTCAATCAGCTGCACTTCTGGCCTTCACTTATCCTGATGAACACCTTGTTCTTCCCCATGTTGGTTCAGGGAATGGCCGGTTTCCACCGTCGTTGGTATAACGGTGGTGATGCTTATCTCACGACTGATCCGGATAGTGCCAACGTCTTTGGTAAGACGATTGCCGAATACATTGATCTTAACATCATGATGTCATGGTCAGCGTGGTTGCTTTGTGCTGCCCAGATTCCATTCATCATCAATGTCTTCTACTCACTTAAGTTTGGTAAGAAGGTTGAAAGCGACAACCCATGGCAAGCATGTTCACTTGAGTGGGCCACGCCAACCCCTCCAGGACATGGTAACTTCATTGAGGAGCCTGTGGCTTACCGTGGGCCTTACGAATATGCCCGTCCCGAAGTGGACGAGGACCACTACGTCCAGTGGAGGGAGCCCGTAGAAAAATCCGAAGAGGGCTAAACCCATCACAGATCATCCAACACTCTATTACTTTTTCTCATGGAAATTCCTTACGTTGTAGAACCCCGGAAAGATACCGGGCTTAATAACTCAAAAATCGGCATTTGGCTCTTCCTCGCATCCGAGGTCATGCTCTTTGGTGGTTTGTTTTCAGGATACATCTTCTTGCGTATCTATGCAGACTACCCATGGCCTGAACGGACCCTGCCGGTATTGCCTGGTTTGATTAACACCTTTGTTCTCATCGGCTCATCCGTCACGGTGGTCTTTGCCTGGGTCTCGCTCAAGCTTGGGCAGTGGCGCAAGTTCCAGATCTACATGGCGATCACCATCATCTGTGCAGCGCTCTTCATGGTGCTCAAGGGCATTGAGTACAATGCCAAGTTTCATCACCAGGCTATCCAGATGGATGACTACACGGTGGTTGAGGGACACGCCCACCCTCAAGGCGGTAGTCATGACTACCATGCGCCCAAGAAGAACCTTAATATCAATGCCAAGTCGGTCCTCATCAACTTGCGTCGTGTGGACGACATCTATTATGAGACGATGGGTAAGCAATATGACGAGGGTGACTTCGTTCTCTCTAATGATCTGACTCTTACAGATGGCAGCGTCATCGCCAAGGGTACGGCAATGAGTAAAGACCTCATTGATCAAGCCAAGGAGGATTTCCTCGCCGCGGTTGCCCACAACAGTAACATCGATATTGAAGTGAGCCGTGAGGCTTGGACCCTTACCAAGGCTAAATACCCCAAGGCCAAATACTACGAGGTCGTTGAAGGAGGTAAGACCTTGAACGACATGTCCATGGCGCAGATCAAAAAACTCAAGGAGCAGCGCAAGGATGAATACAAGTCGGTTACCCCGAATCTGGCTTTTGAACCGGCGTCCGGATCAGCAGAAATTTCGATCAATCCTTACTGGGGCAGACTCAGCAACCCCAAAGAGGGTGAAGCAGGCACTCTTAAGCTCAAGGATGAGACTCTCATCTCAGGCGTGACCGGGGATAGCTCCATCGCCATTGCTGTGGATGGTATTGATTTCCGCCACACTGTGATGAAAGCCGAGGAGAAGGGGATTGATCCCGCGGTTGCAGTGGCCAACTCCTGGCTACTCAAGAATGACAATATCAAGGTGATTTGGGAAAAGCATCAGGTTCTTACAGCAAAGCTCGAGGAAAAACTCAAAGCCAAGGATCGCGAACCTACCGCGAACGATATTTACCGTATCAACTGGCAGGAGATAGCCGGCCTTCTCGACAAGGACAAAGCAGAGATTGAGGCGATGGAATACGATGACATTCTGGCTCTCTTCCCGGGAGACGTGGAGGGTTTTGCCGGTCCAACTCACAAGAAGCACGATGATCCCAACTCCAGTGGAGTCGTCTATCCTGAGATCATAGTGCCACGTGAGCAGGTGCGCTTCGAGTCGGTATTCAGCCCACGCTGGAATACCTACTATGCGACTTATTTCACCATCACAGGCTTGCACGGCTTGCACGTTGTGGCCGGTGCTCTGGTTCTGGCCTATTACCTGTTCTTCGGACGCAAGATGTTCGAGGAGAAGCCCGAGTGGCTTGCTAACCGAGTTGAAGTGGGCGGCTTGTTCTGGCACTTCGTTGATCTCGTTTGGATCTTCCTTTTCCCGATTCTCTACCTCATGTAGAAGAAACTATACCCAATTTACTCATTCTTAATTCTTAATTCATCATGGCTGATTCACCTGAAGCGATTAAAAAACATATTAAGCTCTATCTGCTGATAGGCGTCATTCTCTTTATCTGCACGGTCCTTACTGTGGCTGTTGCCAAACTCGAATTCCTCGATTTTGGTGAGCGCGGATTTGACGGCACGGATGCTACTATCGGGCTCCTGATTGCCACCTTCAAGGCAACACTTGTGGCTCTTATTTTCATGCACCTCAACCATGAGAAAAAAATGATCTACTGGTTGTTCGGTTGCGGGCTCTTTTTCGGGTTCTGTTTGATGGCGATCTTCGGCTTCGCTTTCTCCGATCCTATCGAGTTTGAAGGCTTCTTCGGCAGGTAGCCATATGCCATCCACTACTCATCTATTTTTTGCTCATCGACATACAATAACACCTTAAACCACCAAGCTCATGACACTCAAAGGATTTCACATTCTCTTCATCACTCTATCGACACTACTCTGTGTCTTTGTAGTACTGTGGGCTTTTGTGTTGGCAGCTTACCCGGATGTCACTCTCAAGATATTTGGCAGTGTCTGTGCTGTTGTAGGAGTCATCCTGCCCGTTTACGGCATTAATTTTTACCGCAAATCCAAAGAATATTAACCTCTAGCAACACCTTCATTATGATCTCAATATTCAACACCATCGCTTGCTCAGTATGCATGGGCACAGGTAAAGACCACCTCGACTCAGTAGCAGCTGGTTATGCGATGCTAGTTATGCTCTGCATCATCATTCCCATGCTGCTCTCGATCATCTTCTTCATCGCGCGTATGGCGAGGCGCGAAACGGCAAATCTTGACCCAGCACTGGTAGATTAATCAGCTGCCCTTCCACACCCACTAATCTAGAATCCACCATTCCATGTCTATACTCGATCTTTTAGGAAACCCGGCCAACAGCTCCCAACACGGTGAGCAAGTTGACCAGATGAATGCCGTTATTCACTGGCTGATGTTGGTGCTTTTCGTTGGCTGGACGCTTTTCTTCTTCGTTTGTCTTTTTAAGTTCTGGCACCGCCGCAATACCAAGGCCTCCTACACGGGTGTCAAAAACCACGTCTCCACTCATCTGGAGATCGGGGTGGTTATTGTCGAGGCGGTGTTCCTGCTCGGTTTTGCCTTCCCTCTCTGGGCTGAGAGGGTAGATACCTTCGACCGCGTGGTCGAAAACGACCCCGATGCGCCCCGTGTGCGCGTGGTTGGCCATCAATATGGCTGGACCTATCACTACCCCGGTAACGATGGGATATTCGGTAGAACAGATAGCTCCTTGATCTCAGGCGACAACTCACTTGGGATCGACCCGGACGACCCCAATGGGGATGATGATTTTACTTCGACCTCGATTTTGCGCCTTCCAGTGAGCAGAAATAGCATTCTGCAAGTGTCCTCCAAGGATGTGATCCACAACTTTGCGATTGTGCCGATGCGTATCCAGCAGGATTGTATTCCAGGTAAGGAGATTCCGATGTGGTTTAAACCGACCGAAAAACTCGAAACCTACGTGGTGTGTGCCCAGCTATGCGGTGAGGGCCATGCTAACATGAGAGGTAGTATGGAAGTCATCGACGCCAATGAATACTACGATTGGGCCAAGTCCCGCAGTGACGAAGAGCTCGCCAAGAACAGGAAGTAGCAGCTGCCAAAATCATCTGATAAATTGCTGAAACAGAGGCATTTCTACATGAGTAGAAATGCCTTTTATTTGTCATTTTTATTGCTTTGGGCACAAGGTTCTTGCCAGATATTGCGTATATATCTAAAAACGTAAAAGAGTTAACGCACTGTGACATGAGCAAAAAGACTACAAAAGAAGCAGCCACACCCAAAAAATCTGAGGGACTTTCTGTAGCTGCCGGGGGTGATGCTCTCAAAGCGACTGACTCTGCTGGCAATGGGGATAGCTCCGCTCGCGATGGAGAAGACAAGCCAACCATTCTTGTTGTCACTCCGGAGATCACCTACCTTCCGGAGGGTATGGGTAACATGGCACAGCGGCTCAGTGCCAAGGCGGGTGGCATGGCAGATGTTTCTGCATCACTCGTCAGTGCTCTCTATGATCAAGGCGCGGATGTTCATGTTGCGTTGCCTAACTACCGCAGGATGTTCAACGATTGCGTTAAGAGTGTTCACGACCGTGAGTATCAGCGAGTCCGCGATAATCTGGGTAAAGACCGCATTCATCTGGCCGAAGACCGGGTCTTCTACCATCGCGACCAAGTTTATGCAGGGGAGAACCTGCACATGGCCTTGGCGTTCATGCGTGAGGTCATCAATCACATTATTCCTACCGTCAAGCCCGACCTGATCCACTGTAATGACTGGATGACTGGCCTCATTCCGGCAGTTGCCAAGCGCAATGGCATTCCCTGTTTGATTACGATCCACAACATTCATACTGAGAAGGTCTCCATGGCGGAAATTGAGGACCGCGGTATCGATGCTGCGGAATTCTGGAACCATTTGTATTTTGAAAATCCCCCTTATTCCTATGAGCAGTCCAGGGAGGCTAATGCCACTGATCTGCTCGCCAGCGGTATTTTCGCGGCAGATCATGTCAACTCTGTGAGTACTACATTCCTGCATGAGGTTGTTGAGGGTAAACACAACTTTGTGCCGGATGCCATCCGCAATGAATTAACCAACAAGCTGCATGCGGGTTGTGCCTCGGGCATTCTGAATGCTCCGGACGTTTCTTATGATCCGACTTCTGACCCGGCCTTGGAGTTTAACTACGACGATACCAATGTCATGGAGGGCAAGGCGGCCAACAAGCGCAAGCTGCAAGAGCGTTGTGGGCTGAATGTTGACCCCGATGCTCCGATCTTGTTCTGGCCCTCACGCCTTGATCCAATGCAGAAGGGTTGTCAGCTGCTCGCAGATATCCTTTATCAGACGATTGCTGATTACAGCGACATCGGGCTTCAGGTTGCGATCATTGCCAACGGCTCGTTCCAGCAGCACTTCCGCACCATTCTTGAAATGCACAACCTGCATGGAAGGGTAGCGGTGTGTGACTTTGATGAGAGTTTCTCCCGCCTTGGCTATGCTGGTTCTGACTTCATGCTCATGCCATCCCGCTTTGAGCCATGTGGCTTGCCACAAATGGTCAGCCCCAAATACGGCACGCTCTCAGTGGTTCATGACACGGGTGGAATTCATGATACTGTCGAGCACATGCATCATGATTGCAGCATGGGTAATGGCTTTAGATTCCAGCACTACAGCCCTCAGGGAATGCGTTGGGGGATTGATGAGGCCATCGGCTTCTACCGCCGTCCAAAAGAAGAGAAAGAGGCCACACTCTCTCGCATTATGCGTGAGTCATCAGAGCGTTTTAACCACAGCACGACTGCTTCTTCGTACATTCATTTGTATGAGAAAATGCTCGGTCAGAAGGTTGGCAAATAAGGCCATCTCTTGATTCTCGACCCGATTCATTGATGTCAATTCGTTTGATTATAACGCATCCTGGTGGTGCTCACAAAGATGACCTGCTTGCGTGCAGTCTCATGGCCTCAGTGCATGGCGTGCCGATTCTCCGGCGTGAGCCCACGGAGGAGGAGCTCGATGACGCCTCGGTTTGTATAATCGACGTGGGAGGCAGACACGAGCCCGACAAAAATAATTTTGATCATCATCAATTTCCACGGGAGCATCAACCTACCTGTGCGCTTTCACTCGTGCTCCAGCACCTCGGTGTGTATGAGGATGCACGACGGTTTTGTGACTGGCTGGAGCCAGCGGAGTGGTTTGATTGCAGAGGGCCTCAACGAACGGCGGAGTGGCTGGGTGTGCCACGTGATACGGTGGGCAAGCTAAGCTCACCCATTGATGTCACCATGCTTCGTCGCTTTGCCAATATAGGTCCTGATAGGGGGCTTCTCCCGGGGGATCATCTCTATGAGCTGATGTGCTACATTGGAGGAGACCTCCTGGAATACCTGAGATCTGTTCGTAGTGAGCTTGATCTTCTTAGCCAGCACGTGGAGCGTTGGCAAATTGTCTCAGGAACTGAGTGCTTCAGCGTCTTGTTCGTGCCGCGCAGTGAACCATCTATTAAGGACGCCTCGGGTGTTTTGGCGCGTTATATCATGGTCAATGAGCTGCATGATGAAATCGCGGCCATTGCATACCCTGACAGTAGGGGAGAGGGCTTTGGACTGGCGAGATTTAATGACCACCCAAGGCTTGATTTTACACGTGTGGAGTCTGCGGAGGATGTTCACTTTGCCCATAATAGCGGGTTTCTGTGCAAGACCAGTGCCACCGAGCTGGAACGTCTCAGGGAAATTCTCGCCCATGCCTGGGAGTAGTGGATGGAGAACACTCGCCTGCGTCATTAGGTGCTGGAGAAGTTCCTTGGGGGAGATCTCAAAATCGTGTATGAAAAAGCACATGAATAAAACGATCTCTCTGCTCTTAACCGCCAGCGTGGCAAGCTCCCCTCTGCTTTACTCTGAAGAGAGAGTGAATCTGGGCGATTTCCTGATATCGAGGGCTCCGGCAACGGCACCCTCGACAAAAGCCAGTTACAGTGTCGCGGGGGAGGTTGATTTCGACAGTGCGGCAGGCGGTTTTTCCAATCAATGGCTGGAGCTCGATATTCCGTTCAGTGCGCCCCACTATCTGAATGACAATAATGCTTTCATGATCGGCATGGATTACAAAGCCAACTGGCTGGATACTGATACTCTGCTCGGTGATATGGATTTGCACGATTTCCGACTCAAGCTGCGTTGGATGCATCGCCAGCCAGGGAGCAAGTGGTCATGGATGACGCTGTTGCAGCCGGGTCTGGCCACAGACGGTAAAAGCATCGATATGGATGATTTCACGGTAAACGGGCAGGTGGGTTTTCGATACGCCTCGTCACGTGACTTCGCATGGATCGGTGGAGTATACTTTTATCACAACTCGATGGATACTCGGGTCTATCCCGGCATTGGTTTTCAATGGAGACCATCCAGGGACGTGTTGATGAGGTTTGCAGGACCGCACTTCAAGGTCTCATGGCAGCCCAAGCAGGACTGGATATTCCATACCCAGATAGGAACGATTGGCAACACCTGGAATGTCGAGCAGTCCGGTGCTGACTTCAACATACGTCTGCAGAGTTATCAGGCTACTGTCGGGGTAGAGCGGCAACTTTCTGAAAAAATGTGGCTCGGCCTATGGGCTGGAATGACCTTTGCCAACAATATCGAGATTGATACGGCATCAGGCAGAGGAGTATTTGACGAGGATGCTGATGAAGGCTGGTTTGTGAAGCTCGGTATCCGCAGGATTGTCTGGTAGTCGATGTTGCTCGATTTTCTCTTTCTCGCAAGAGGGCAACAAAAAGCCCAACCGGTAAGCGGTTGGGCTTTGTCTTTGAATGATAGAAATGCCGGCTTGCCGACAAGGAAGCTATATGAGGCGCTTAGTTTGCCTCTGCGAGCTTCACATTGACACGGCGGCCGCCTTTGTCGAAGTAGACGCTGCCGTCACTACCTGCGTGGATGGTGTGATCCTTGCCCATGTATACGTTGTTACCTGGGTGCCACTTGGTGCCGCGCTGGCGGATGATGATGTTACCGGATACGACGGTTTCACCGCCGAATTTTTTGACGCCAAGACGCTTACTGCGTGAGTCGCGACCGTTTTTAACGGAACCTTGTCCTTTTTTATGAGCCATTGTTCTGGGTAGTTGAGATTGATCGAAGAGCGCTGTTTAGCTAATACTGGTGATTTCCAGTTTGGTGAGGTGGCGGCGATAGCCTTTGGTCTTGTGGTAACCTTGGCGGCGCTTGAATTTGAAAGCGATGCCCTTTTTACCGCGGAACTGATCCACGACCTTGGCGGTGACTGCAGCTCCCTCGACAGTGGGGGTGCCCACTTTGGTTGCCTTGCCATCGTTAACAAGGAGGACCTCGTCGAATTTTGCTTCGGAACCAACTTCGGCATCGATTTTCTCGACGTCGATGCTGTCACCTTTTTGAACGCGGTATTGTTTACCGCCTGTTTTGAAAACTGCGTAGGCCATGGGATATTGTCTCCTTGGAGTTGCTGGGATTAGGCTATGAGATAGCTTATTGAGCTTCTGATGCTGAATGTCGCCGGGGTATACCATATACACCGTGCGGGGCGGGAATTCACCACATTCCAGCGGCTCGGGCAAGTATATTTTTCCAAGAAAGTTGCCGCAATCGTAATAGACACTGAAAACAAGCCCTATGGCGCCGTCAGGGCCTGGCCATTCTGTGATGATTTCAGGCCAAGCAGGAAGGGTGCAGCGGTTTTTGCCCATGCTGTGGCATCCTCGTAACTCTCAGCGTGTTCGCCCCAGCAAGTTCTCAGCATTCGGGTATTGATCACCCCGGGATTGAGCGCCACGACACCAAAGCCCCGGGGAAGTTCCTGGGAAAGCGCCTGGCTCAGGCCTTCAATAGCCCATTTGCTCGCACAGTAGGGGGTAACCTCGGGGGAGGTGGATCGGCCCCAGCCGGAGGATAAGTTCACGATCATGCCGTGGCCTTGCTCAAGCATCATGGGCAGAGCATGCCGAATCATGTTGGCAGTGCCGTTGATATTAATGGCAGTCAATTGATCAAACTCCTCCGCTGGAATTTCCCAGAGCTTTGCCGGCTCGTTAACAATGGCCGCATTGTTGATGAGCAGCTGAGGGGCACCCGTGGCTGCGTTGGCATCATGGCAGAACTTCGCCACTTCCTCGTCGGAGGCTACATCCACTGGAGAGAAATAGTGGGGGGATGGAAAACTGCCTTGTAGCTCTTCGATGAGCCCCTTGCGTCTGCCACAAGCTGCTACAGTGTGCCCGGCTGCCGTAAACTCGTCAATGAGTGCCCTTCCCAGTCCCGAGGTGCAGCCGGTGATCCAGATGGTCTTTGTTTCCATGGCAGCAGGCTAGCTTTTGCCATACTCGGTTGCAATTTTTTTGGCAGTGGCCACCGTATTGCGATGAAGCTTTGCCGTGAAGAGGGGATGGCGGTTATAGCCGCCGCCATAGAGAATTGCCAGTGGGATGCGGTTTTTGAGAAAGGCACGGATGATGGTTTCGTCCCGCCGTTTCATGTCAGCGACGCTGAGCATCATGGTGCCCAATAAATCGTTCGAGTGGTTGTCTGCTCCAGCCACCCAGATCACCAGGTCAGGATTGAACACATCAAGAGCCCCGGCAAGGGTGCTGAAAAGTTGCTTCAAATACATGGCTCCCTCCACATAGCGAACGGTTTCAACATCCATTGAGCCCTGGACTTTACTCGTCGTCGATGCCGCCTGACCAACATGGATGGAGTAGGTAAATACGCGGGGATCGTCTTGTAGCAGGCTATTGGTTCCATTTCCCTGGTGGGCATCGGTATCAACGATCATGATGCGTATGCCCGGGCGCGCCTCCTGCAGGTCCCGCACGGCAATGGCCACGTCATTGAAGACGCAGAATCCTTCACCATGCTGTTTAAAGGCATGATGGGTGCCCCCGGCAAGACAGACTGCAACTCCCTCGGCAAGTGCCGCATGGCAAGTCTGGCGGGTGGCTTCTGCCTCGGTGGCACAGCGGGCATAGAGCTGTGGATTTGCCGGAAGTCCCAAGGCTAGCTGCTCACGCCGGTCCAAGTTGCCATGATAAATTTTGGACAAGTAGTGATCATCATGCACGCGCTTTAAAACGTGTAGATTGGTCTGGGAGACATCGATGATTTCCTCGGGTCTTAAAATGCCATGATCGAGTAGCATTTCACGGCTGGTTGAATACTTGTCACCCGGAAAGGGGTGAGACGCAGGCAGGTCCACGTTGAGGTCAAGATCAGAGGAGTAAAAACAGCGCATTGAGATGGTCCTATCTACCCATGAGTCTAGTTTGAATTGACGTCGTGTGAAGGGTGAAGTTGGGACAATCTCGCCTCGTTATTATCTGCCACCAACCTGGCGGTAGCGTGACCTGCTCCATTTCAAGCCATCGAGGTATTCGATGTTTTTCTCATGAACATCAAGTAGGCTTTGCCACATGATGGTGGCCCTGCGGAAAAAGGAGATGGCTTCGCTTTTTAAACCCTTGCTTTGGGCGGTCTTGCCGAGGTCTCCGTAGAGATAGGCAAGCGAACGCCGAAGCGCCACTTCCTTCTGGTTGGCATTCGTACTGAGCAGGCCTTGCATGAGATCTGCTGCTTGCTTGCCATGGGTGAGTTTTTCAGTGGACTTACCGGCATCACCGGAGAGACCGGCTTTTTGCCAGTGGAAGATGGCCAGCCTGTAGAGGGGCTCCTGTGCTTCAGGGTGGGCTTCGACGATTTTTTTGGCAATACTGATGGCGTTATCGAGTAATTTCATGGCGTCTGTTCTCCTGTTTTGATCTCTCAACAACACCGAGCGCAGTCCCATCGCAGTAGCCGTTTGCATAGAGACTCCGTTAGGGCTGATGTCATCTGCCGGCAGTTCGGCGAGGAGCTTTTCTGCAGTTTGAAGTCTGGCAGCTCCACCGGCATCATCTCCCGAGCGCATATCCGACTCAGCTGAGATGATTTCAAGCCTTGCAAGGTCAACCTTGGCCATTTCCAAGTCCGGGTTACTTTCTAAAATCGAACGGAGGTGAGTGGCTGCCGTGCCACGCAATTTCGCAGCGTCATCCAAGAGTTCAAGGCTCTCAGCGATGGCTGCCGTTTTAATAGCATAATGGGAAATTCTGGAGCGCATGACGATGCGATCGGGGAGTGCTTGGTGCAATCCTTCGAGATCCTGCAGAGCCAGCTTGAAATGCTGTAGTGCTTGTGCGGGCTGGGAATCAAGAATCAATGAGCCGTCAACGATCTGCATGGCGGCATTGAGGCGCCGCACTTCATCAGCATCGCCTGATGAGATCTTGTCTATGTTTTTACGTGCTTTGGGCAGGATGCGATTAGCCAAGACGGTATCTTCACTGTCAAATGCCTGAAGCAAGCAAGCGAGCCGCCCACGAGCCACGCGCGCAGCCAGACCCTCGTCCTGGTGCTTTTCTAGTTCTGCCCATGCCTTCTCAGCCTGGTCAATCAAAGCATCCGCAGCTGCCGGCTTATCACCGTGGATTTCAAATTCAGCAAGCTGCATTAAAGTAGCTGCCCGCACTGCAGCGGCTTGTTTGTCATTTTCTATGAGTTTGAGGAGTTCGCGCAGCTCATCAGCAATGACCTTGCTGGCAGGGTCCGGGGCTTTCAATTCGGGAACCTCTTTATTGGTAATCCTCATGATCCACTCCACCAGATGATCATTGGTGAGGCTGATTGCATTGAGCTGCTTGCGCAGACTGGTGGTGGTGGCTGTGGCTTGTGCATTGAGGGCGTTTTTTTGAGCCTCGTAATTGCGTTTAACACTTTGGGCGTTGGAAATAATGGCCTCAGCATTTTTACTTTCGAGTTCAGACAAGGCGATTTTCTTACTGAGATCATTAATCACTGTATAGTGACTGATGTCCTTGATGACCGATTCACCTAATACATAGACTAATACCAAAGCGCAGGCACTAGCCAGCATGAGTGCACTCACCGTGACCAGCTTGTTGCGTCTGGAGCGCCTGAGAAGGATAGCTTTTTGCTCTGCAGCCATGGTATCCTCCTCAATATCCTCCCATACAGCGAGCACCTCATTCATGTCACTGTAGCGATCCTCGGGATTGAGTGACAGGCATTGTTGGATGACCCCCCGCTTCTTGCGCTCCAGCACATCTGAGGGCTCTCTGCTCCAGCTCTCCAAATCAAGCATTTCACAAGGCGAGGATATGATCGGAAGAGCAGAATCCTGGCTTGATGCATCTCCAGGATGAGATCCCGGAGCAATTACATGAGCCGTGGCCTCACAGATGGGATACTTGCCGGTGAGAAGGCGGAAGGCGATGATGCCGAAGGCGTAATTGTCCCAGCCATATCCCATGCCATCCTCGTAGCCATTGGGGTTAGTGATCTGCTCGGGTGGCGCGTAGAGTAGTGCCTCCGGGCGGGGGAGCATGCCGACTCCCGGCATCTGTCCCATGGCAAAATCAGTCAGGTAAAAGTTGCCATTGTCTTTGAAAAAAATATTACCTGGCTTTACGTTGCCGTGAGGAATTTTGCGTCGGTGCATGTCTCCGAGGGCAAGCGCGAGTTTTCCGATCACGGGCCATGCATCATTCTCAGGATATTGCACAAGGCGATCTTGAAGGCAGTTTATGGCAATGGTTAATTTTTCCTCATCAACATCTGCCAGCATGGGCATAATCATGCATCGGCTTCCCTGCTTGGATTCTCGCCACGCGATGGGAACCACGGAGTTAGGGTAGGTGCCGTTTTGGAGCCGCCTGAGCATGTTTTCAATCAGATGGCGGTTAATCGAAATAGCGTTGAAAACCCGCACGGCATACCACTTGGTATCTGGCAGCACAGGCTCGAACCCTTCCAGGGTTCTCGCTATGAAAATAGAACCGCACGTGCCCTCTCCGACGAGGCCAAGTAACTCCATTCCTTCTATTTCAGGCTGCAACATTGATACTCTTTGTAACCCCATGGCCAGTGATGACCAGTCAAAGTTTTTGTGTTTTGATGATGCATGGAACTAGTGCTTTCCATGCCATTCTTCAACCAACTTCATGAGGTGATGACTTGAAAAAACATGCCCTATACTATACGTATGGTCAACTTACCTTTGTTTCATCAGGAGATGCCTGCAAAAAAAAACCAATCCGACAAAGCACTTGAGGGCAAAGCCTTGGTCAAGGAGGTTTGTCGTCGTATTCGGGTTGCCCGTAGTTACTGGGATGCTCACAACAACAGGGCCTGCAGAGGTGAGCGCAGCAAAGCCCTTGCCCTCTATGAGACTCTGAGCAAGGAGCAGCGGGAGCAAGTACCTCAGGTATTGCGGGTCTGGTTGCGCTACCGGAGTGAAAAATACTTCGGTCAGGGTGGCAAGTGAGGAGGGGCAGCCCCTAATCAGCGTGAAATCCTCACTCCGCCCATTGGTAGACGCGGACATAATCCACCAATAAGGTTTGTGGGAATGCCTTGTCGGGCAGGAGATCGGAGCGTTGTTTCGTTTTCTGGAAGAAGCGCCCGTCAACGGCGACATTGATAATAAGGTGAAATGCCTGGTCGAAGGGAGCACTGGGCTGATCCGGTGCTTTCTCCGAGTGCCATTGTTCTTTGTTGATGGTTTGGTAGGTCACCCCGTCAACCGCCCAGCTGATCTTATCTTTATCCCATTCCAGCACATAAGTGTGATAGTCTTGTGCTGCATTTTTTTCAGGAAAAGAATACGCGCCCGCAAGATAAGTATTGCGAGGCCATGGGCCTCCGAAATGAAGTGCACCGGTTGTTTTGTCGACCTCGCTGCCACGTGATTCGATGATGTCGATTTCGCCCGAGGAGGCCCAGCCTCCGTAGGGGGAAGCTGTGGGCAAAAGCCACACCGCAGGCCACATACCCTGTCCGTCAGGCATTTTAGCCCTGATTTCGAAGCGTCCGTATTTCCACTGGGCGCGGTGGAGTGTTCTTATCCTGGCGGATGAATAGGCTTGGGTCTTTCCGTCCACGCTTGTGTAGGGGTCACGGTAGACTGAAATATTGAGCTTGCCGTCCTTGGTGTGGCAGTATTTCGGATCAGTGCTGTAAAATTGGCGCTCATGATTGCCGCCACCATAGCCGTTTTCCTCGCGCGCCCATTTGGAGGGGTCGAGCTTCTCACCATTGAACTCGTCGCGCCAGACCAGAACCCACTGCTTACCCAACTTGCGTGCCCTGTAGCTGGTATTTTTTGCTGCATGGGTGCCATCAAGGTAGCGTCTGAATAGATGTCCAGATCCTTTGATGGGGTCACCAAGCGGGGTCCATTTTTCCGCGGGTTCCGTGATACTCTCAATTTGGTAGTAAACATTGTGCCGGGTCTTAAACTCCAATAATCCTACCGGCTTGGGTTCCAGGGGAGTGAGATCCTTGATATCCGGTGAGCTAAAAGCATTCATGGTGATCATGCCACTGGTAAGGCAGCATGTCAGGATGAGCTTGTTGCGAGTAAATCGAATACGCATTTGTTTTTTAGATGGGCTTTAACCGGCAAAGTTCAGATCGTAATGTAGCCATCACCTCGCATGAATCAGTAAAAAAAACCGATAGGGGTAGAATAGTGATAAGTGTTTTGCTAACATAGCTGAGGTATGACTCGTGAACTTATCCGCACAGCAAGAGAGGATTTTGATCTTACAAATCCGTCTCATCAGAAGAGTGTGCTTGAACTGGCCGAAAACCTGATGCTGGAGCAGGACCTCAATGAGCTAAGAGAGCAATTACGTAATGGTGATGTTGCCTTGGAAGCAAGAATGGCCGGGTTGTTGGCGCAGTCCAAAACATGGATGAATCAAAACCAGCAAGCACGCAAAATCGCGGTGGTGTTCGCCATGTGGGGTGAGCAGAACCGCCTTTTGCCGAAGAGTGAGGAGAATCCTCACGGGGAGAACTCCCTGGTCACCAAGCTCGAGCAGCTTCAATGGGCAGCAAGTGATTCGCCCATCGATTGGCACCTTTACGCCGTGGATGACGGCTGCCCCCACGGAAGTGGTGAAATAGCCAAAAGAGCAGCCGCTGATCATGAGCTGGGGGAGAAGGTGACCATATTATCGCTCAGTGAGGCTTTGCCAGCTACACAGGGACCACTCAAGGGATTGGCGTCTGCGGATGACTCTCGAAAGGGTGGGGCCATCATACTGGGAGCTATGCACGCCATTGAAGATGGTGCAGACGCAGTGATTTACACCGACGCGGACAACTCGGTGCATCTCGGTCAAATCGGCCTGTTGCTTAAGCCCGCTGTCGAAATGGGTGTTCCCGTAGTACTGGGTAACAGAAAACATCCCGATTCTGTATTGGTGAAGGAGGCAGCGCGATGGGGTATCGGGATTAAAGTACTGCGTCATATGCAGCGCATGATCGGCCATGCGGTTTTTTCTCAAGGGATTTTAGATACTCAGGCCGCATTCAAACTTTATGAGAGTGGTTTGCTTAGCGAGATCATTGCCGAACCTGTTGTCTATGATTTTTCTTTCGATACCGAGTGGATTTTAGCGGCCTTGAGAAAGGGGATAGATATCGAGCAGGTGCCCTTTGCCTTTATTGACTCCGCGGCAGAGTCAGCTTCCATCACCCAAGGGCCGATGACCACATGGGAGACATTGTTGTTTGGCTTGGAAAAGCAGGTTCGCCAATATGGATTTGCTGAGGGTGATGCCGCGGCAATGGGTGCTGTGCTTCGCGAGGAGATCAAGGATTATCGTGACCTTGAAAAAGTCATCGATCATCTGCCTGCTGAGCTTGAGCATGCCGGCGAGAATGATTATGGTGATCCTGCAGTGATGAGTGCGGGGGCACTGCGTCAATGGCTCCGCGAGCGGGTGGCATCATAAGCGAAGCCATCTGTTTCTTGGGTTTAGGTGGTGGGAATTTGGATGCTTGCCACGCAGCCTCCACCGGCGTGATTCTCAATACTTGCCATGCCTCCGTGCAGCTTGGCGGCCTCAAGCGCAAGCGGAAGTCCAAGCCCTGTGCCTTTTTGGGTGCTATTCGGTCTTGGCAGGGAGTAGAAGTGCTCAAAGGCGCGTTGCTGAGCATAGTCAGGAATGCCCGGACCCTGATCTTGGATGGTCAGGCAGGCTTGCTTATCCGTTGAGTGGAGTGAGAAAGTGATCTTTCCATTTTGAGGGGAAAAGCCGATGGCGTTTTCGAGGATATTGCCAATGGCAAGCTTGAGAATCATGGCGTCTCCAGTGAGTTGGATACCACTGGGTATGTTGGATTCAATGATGAGATCTTTCTCGTCCAAGCGTAGCTGGGCTTCAGCAATGATCTCATGGCACAATGCAGACAAGTCAAAGCTGCGCTTGTTATCAAGCTGGGCTTTGCGTTCGAGCTCAGCAAGTTGAAGCAGGTCACGTACGAGGCGCTCACTGCGCGAAGTCTCACGCTGGATGTTCTCTATAAACTGAACCCTTTTCTCAGCCGGCATATCCTCATGGAGCAGCTCTGCAGCTCCCTTGATAGCCGCCAATGGGCTCTTGAGCTCGTGAGTCAGGCTGGATACGTAATTCTCAACATACTGCCTTCCTTCAAGGGCTTCACGCATATCAAAAAGCGCTCTGCCGAGGGTGTTGACCTCACGCCCTTTACCGAGGTTGGGTGTCTTGGGGCGTTCCCCCCGGGTGATAGCTTGAGCGTAGTTTGTCAGCCGGCCCACCGGTTTGAAGAGCCAGATAAAGACGGCTCCAGTGAGCAGGATGACGCCTGCAGCGATGAGGATGGTGGCGGAGAGTATATTCTCCTGGCGCTGGGCGATGAAGTGGCTGACATCGGCCTGTGGTTTATAGACGGTGAGGACTGCGATGATTTCTTGTCCCGCATAGACCGGGGCGGCTACGTAGAGGATGGAGCTGCCTGGATCGTCGGGGTCCACTCTTGTGGAGCGAGCTCCGTACTCACCCCTCAGGGTAAGTATGACGTCATTGAATGCTGAGAAATCCTGCCCCTCCCTTTGTCCATGATCTGAGTCGAAGAGCACCTTGCCAGAGACATCGCTCAAGTACGCATTAAGACCAATCTGTGTTTTGGTGTGGCCATAAATTTGAGCTTCCAGCTCGTGGCTTTGTGCCCGGGCGAACGTGCCTCTTAAACTACTCTGGTCGATCTCACCATCCTTGAGTTGACTCTCGATCATGCCCGCCATGACGTGAGACACATCAACCATCATTTCCTCAGTCGCTTGAAATGTCTGTGCTTCAACGTCCTCTAGAATGTAGACGATGAGCCGGTAAAAGCCAAAGCTGATGATGAGTGCCAGACAGAGTAGGGTGACTCGGGTTAAACGCATGATTCGGTGGTATTGAGCTATGGCGTGGGCCTGCGGGGATTATTCTGGACGCAGGGTGTAGCCAAGTCCGCGCCGTGTCTCGATGGGGTCTGTGCCATCAGGATTACATTCACGTATTTTAGCTCTGAGTGACTTGATGTGTGCGTCAACGGTGCGATCCATGGCGGATCCAGGATCCTCCCAGGCTTTCATTAAAAGTTGGTCACGTGTAAAAATGCGGCCAGGTTGGCTCATTAATGCTGCCAGCAGCTTATACTCATGGGCGGTGAGGTTCATGCGCGTTCCAAGGCATGAAATGGTCATCGCCTCGGGATCATGTTTGAGTGGTCCATGTTGCTGTCCCTGCTGAGCAGCTCCAGTGTTGTCTGGCTCATGGATTCTTTGGTTACCCGCCGGGGCCTCTGCACGCCGCAAGATAGCACGTATGCGGGCAACGACTTCACGTGGGCTGAATGGCTTGGTAACATAGTCGTCACCTCCAAGCTCAAGTCCGAGAATACGATCGATCTCCGAATCACGTGCGGTCAGGAAAAGGACGGGAAGCGTGGAAGATTTTCTGATTTGAGCACACAGGTCGAAGCCGGAAATGTCAGGAAGGCCAACGTCAAAAATAGCGAGTTGATAATCATCAATGGGCAGATTCAAGGCATCACTGGCGGTCGTCACATGGGTAACTTCGAAATGTTCTGTTTCCAGCGCGTAAACGAGCGTGTCAGCGATCGCTGTCTCGTCTTCGACCAAAAGAATGTGTGGCATGCTTCCAGTCTAGTTTTTCAAATAGCAAATTCCAATCCCAAAGAGTATGGCAGCATGGGGGTAGATCCCGTAGATAAACCTCTGGACACAGGCGGTGATGAGCCTTAGCTTGCTCGCGCGTTACCCGCATCATCACATTATGAACAAAAATACCATTACTTCCGTTCTTGGGGTCGTCGGTTTTGCCGGTCTTGCCAGCACTGGCGCTCTGACCGCTCAGGACGCTACGCCTCCCGCAGCAGCTCCGGCACCTCAGCTTACCGAGGCCGAGGTGAAAGACATCAGTTCCTACGTTCTCGGACTTCAATCATCACAGCGTTTCGGTGCTTCCGGCCTGACATCTGATGACGTTGACATGGAAGCGTTTGGCAAGGGCTTTACCGCTGGTCTGAGTGGAGAGCAGCCGGAATATCCTGAAGCCAATCTGCGTGCTGCCATGGAAGCCCTGGGCAAGAAGGTTCAAGCTCGTCAGGAGAAGCTTGCTGAGGCGAACCTTGCTGCTGGAAATGCTTTTCTCGCTGAAAACGGCAAGCGTGACGGTATCACCACCACCGCGAGTGGCATGCAGTATGAGGTCCTCAAGAAAGGTGGTGATAAGAAATACACCGCTCCTGAAGGTGGAGCTGCTGACAATGGCACCCGCTTCATGGTGAATTACCGTGGCACGCTCATTGACGGCACGGAGTTTGACAAATCTCCCGAGGGACAGCCTTTTCCGATGACTCTCCAGGTCATTCCCGGATTCAAGGAGGCACTCACCAGCATGACGGTGGGTTCCAAGTGGAAAATTTTCCTGCCTGCCAATCTGGCTTATGGTAATCGTCCCGCCGGTCCCAAGATTGGTGCGAACAGCGCTCTGATTTTCGAGCTTGAGCTCGTGGATATTCAGAAAGCTCCCGCTCCCGCTCCAGGCGTCCCTCAGATCCCGGCACGCTAGAATGAATTTTTGAGCTGCTAGCATATCACTGCTCTGCTGCATCATTTTCGAAAACAAAAGACCGCTGGCATGTCCGGCGGTCTTTTTTTCTGGTCGTTGGCTAAGGGTGGTGTTTTGCTGCCCATGGGCAAGGGACGAAGTATTTCACTAACAGCTATCTCACAACAATGACCAATCTAACATATTATGGGCACGCTTGCTTCAGTGTCGAAGTCTTGGGTAAAAAACTGCTCTTTGACCCTTTTATTACTCCCAACCCCTTGGCCAGTGAAATTGATCCGGCCTCCATTGAAGCCGATTATGTGTTAATATCACATGGTCATGAAGATCACCTTGCTGATGCGGTTGATATCCTTAAGCGCACAGGCGCAGTCTTGATTTCAAACTATGAGGTAGTCAGCTGGTTTGCTGGGCAGGGATGTGATCATGCTCACCCACTCAATCACGGTGGTAGTGTTGAGCTCCCCTTTGGGAAGGTAAAATATGTCAATGCAGTGCATTCATCCGTCATGCCTGACGGCAGCTATGGGGGTAACCCGGGTGGTTTTGTAGTCGAATCCGAGCAAGCCAATTTCTATTATTCCGGGGATACTGCATTGACTTACGATATGAAGTTGCTCGGTGAGCTTCATCAACTTGATTGGGCGGTCCTTTGCGTGGGCGACAACTTCACCATGGGTCACGCTGATGCGGCGATATGCGCTGACTGGGTAGGCGTCAAACAAGCCGTTGGTGTGCACTTTGATACCTTCCCCTATATCGAAATCGACCACGAGGCAGCCAAGGCATCCTTTAGCGCCAAGGGGAGTTCGCTTCACTTGCTTGGCATCGGGGATAGCGTAAGCCTTTGATCATCGTTCCCATAGATTTGATGACTGATCTGAATAATTATTAAACATTATGTATCGCACAGGAATAGGATATGATGTTCACCAATTTGCCGAGGGCCGTCCTCTGATATTAGGTGGTGTGGAAATTGAACACAGCCACGGGCTTGCGGGTCACTCCGATGCTGACGTCTTGAGTCATGCCATCGCAGATGCCTTGTTAGGATGCCTGGGGTTGCCGGATATTGGGCATTATTTTCCACCCACGGATGAGAGCATCGAGGGGATCTCCTCGCTCAAGATTTTGGAAAAATGCCGTGAACTTTGTGATGAGCATGCTGCCGTGATTCAAAATGTGGATTCATCGATGATTGCTGAAGCCCCCAAGGTTCTTCCCCATGCCGATGCTATGAAAGCCAACATCGCACAGGCACTTGGTGTTAGTGTGGGCCAGATTGGCATCAAGGCGACAACCAATGAGACCATGGGTTTTGTGGGACGGAGAGAGGGGATTGCAGCTCTTGCGAGTGCCATGGTTTATCTGCCGGACTAAATTCTTTTGGCATGTCAACCATACCCGACTTGCCGGCTAATGAACGGCCACGTGAACGCATGGCCCGTCTTGGATCGGGAGCTCTGAGTGATGCCGAGTTGCTTGCTATTTTTTTGCGCACCGGTGTTCAGGGAAGTAGTGCCATTGAAGTCGGGCAAGGCCTGCTCAAAAAATACGGCAGCCTCTCCGCACTGGGGGGCTTGAGTGTCAAGGAGCTGGCAGCAGAGCACGGTTTGGGTCCGGCAAAGGCGGCCCAGCTGATGGCTGCTTTTGAGCTGGGCTCACGCTGCGCAGGAGAGAAAATGAACCGAGCAGTCATGAATAGTGCGGAGTCAATTTATCAAGCCATGGCACCGCGATTAGCTCATCAGAGCAAGGAACATGTGCTGATTATTTTGCTCGATAGCAAACTGCGCGCCATGCGCACCATCGAGCTTAGCAAGGGCAATGCCAACACGGCCTTGTGTGAACCAAGGGATGTGTTGCACCAAGTGCTGATTCATGGGGCGACATCATTTGTGTTGATTCATAATCACCCGTCCGGAGACCCCAGCCCAAGTTCACAAGAC
>JBDQHQ010000004.1:0-23966 GCA_040264795.1 Akkermansiaceae bacterium
CTAAGAATTTTGCAGCGAAACTAGGTAAGATGAACCTCAGCTTTACCCTGGAAACCGGTCAAGGTGGCAAGGCATTTGGTTCTGTTACCACGATTGATATCCAGAAGGAGCTTGCTGACAAGGGAGTCGATATTGACCGCCATACGATTCAACTCAGCAACCCCATCAAAACATCAGGCAAGCAAGAGATTGAGATTAAGCTGCACCCTGAAGTCAGCGCTAACATTAAAATTGACGTCAAAGCCGACGGCACTGATTCCGATTCAGCTGACTCGGAGTAATTGACCCACCCTTATGCGCTTCTGCGTTTAATTTTCCGCTTTCTACAAAGCTCCTGTCTTCTAATGGACAGGGGCTTTCTTTTTTGCATCAGCATGAAGCTCGAGAGTTTCCAGCCACTCTAGTAGAGTTTGGAACAATTGCTCGCTACCGTCACCGCTGAAAGGCTCGTGTCTGAGCTCAGAGATCTCTTGATAGCGCTTTTTTTTGTTGGGCAGCCTCTCAAAAAACTCTCTGGCGATCACTGCGGGACATACCAAATCTTTGCTACCCTGCGTGCACAACACGGGAATATGCTCAGGGATATCTTGCACAGATGCCTGCAGTTGCTGAGCGAAATCAAGCAGGGTTGTGCCCCAACCCAATGAAACTCTGTTGTGCCATAGTTTGTGCTTTGTGATACAGACCTCTTTCTGATCTGCTTGAGCAATATGGTCTAACTCATCATCTCCGGTGATTGCAGAGAAATTCTCAGGCTTGACCTTCGTGCAAAAGGTGAGTCCCGGCATCACTGGGGAGAGGAAACGTGCGGCTCTCAAAAATAACGGGTGGCGCCCCATGGCTGGGTCAATCAATGGAGACGACAACCAGGCAAAGCTCGGTGCAGGCAGCCTACCTTGCCCTGCCATAACCAAGTGCCTGGCAGCAAGTAATCCTCCCATGGAGTGGCCCATCACTCCAACTGGTAAGCTGCCCCTGCTCCTTACATTCTCAAGGGTGCTTTCAATGACAGCATCCAATACACTCGCATCCCCACAGTGCCCTCTCACACCTGGGCTGTAGCCGTGACCTGGGAGCTCGGTAATAATGCAGCGAATACCTCGATCAACAAAGGGGTGCAATATGTCGAGATAGCGATCTGCGTAGTCTCCCTGCCCATGATAAAAAATTGCCTCAGCACACACCTGCACGCCATCCGCTGGATGAATGGTGAGACGATGGAGTAGATGTCCTTCAATACTGGCTCGCTGAGACTCTTCCCTCATTCCTTCAAAGTATTTGTCAGCTCTTTGAACAAAGCCGCATCTTCATCACGATTCACTGCAATTAAACTATTCTGGATTTCGGTCAAATAGCGCCACAGGATAAGACCCAGATTACTACTGTCACTCACGGCAGATTTAGCACGTTCTGATATCTCGGGATGAAGGCGCAGCAAAGCATCGGCGTCAAATTTTCTGCCGCCATGAAAGCAATCAATCAAATGGATGGTTCCATTAATCTGAATACGGGCGAGAAAATGCCCGGGATAATTACAGCCCTCAACTTGACAGCCGAAACGACGCCCAAGTAGCATGAAGAGACAGGCCAAGCTTGTGGGGTTTCCAGTGCGGGATTCAATCACCTCACACAGGTCGTAATTCCTCAGGGCGTCTGCTTGTTTTGTATCCCCCTTAAAACGACCGCTTTTAAACAACCACCTTCTCAAATCATTCGCATTGGGGTCCATAAGATCCTCGGAGATCTCATCGGCTAGCAAATCGAGGCTATCCGACAGTGAGGGGCGGAGAGTAACACCGTCATGCAAAAAATCACATATCTGTCTGAGGTAGTTTTCGAAACCCTCCCAATCATCAGCTAAGGCATCTGATCCGCTGCTTGGCACCAACCACTCATCACGCAGTGTCTCCCTCCTTCCCGGGCGAAGAAGTCGCGAGAGCCGTTTTTTGCCCTCGGCGTTGATCTTGATACCTAGCGCTGCAAGATCATGGCTGATGTCGCCACTCAATTCAGAAAGACGCTCCCTAACGACAGGCCTGACCGCAGGGTCCTTGTCATCAAGCAAGCGAATCAAATGAGGCAGATCGCCAGACACCTTGTCCCCTGAGTTCCTTGGCAACCCCCGTGAATGATCCATGCCTGATAATACCTCGTATTAGCTTGAATCTCCAACCCTAAAAATCTGCCAAAAAAGCTCCCGCAGGCATTCACCTACGGGAGCTTTCACCCAACCCTTAACTCTACAAATTGCTTACTCAGCTTTTTCCTGGTTTGCGCCATTGGGAGCCGCGTCAAATTCAAAGCCGTTTTTCATTTTCGCTAAGAAATCGATATTCTCGATTCTTCCCCGGTAATCATCAGGAACCGCAGCCTTGTCTTGTGGGGTCTCATAAGGCCCCTCGAACAATACCTCGCCAGCCTTGTCTTTAACGATCACCTCATGGATACCATTAGTAACTTTGATAGTAACAGAGCCCTCATCGTCCATCACTGTCATTGATGCCTGAGCGTTAAATCTGAAGTTGCGATCATTTGCGTCAGCAGGAGCAATCCGCTTGTTGTTTCCGGGTTTCTGCGCATGCGCACCGTCAATGAAATCATGCAAATCAAATTCGATTTTGCCTTTTTCTTCGAGCAGCTTGCCGAGTTCCTCGTGACGCTGTCTCATCATTTCCCACATGCGCTGGTGATCTGCTTTGGGTAAACCACCCATGCCACGCCAGAGAGGGTTGTGAGGATCTGGGTGAATATGTCCCTGATTGAGTGCCGCCATGCGCTCGGCTAATACCGCTTTCTTGGTGTGTCGTTTGCCCTCCTGAATAAATACGATTTCAACCTCATCCCCTGGATTTTTAGATCTCACTGCGTCCCGAAGAGCTTCGAACGTTCCGATCTGCTGTCCGTCAAATTCGGTGAGGACATCATGTTTCCGAATTCCTGCATTGTGAGCCGGAGCACCCTCCAGGACATGATGGATTGTTAATCCCACACCCGCTTGAAGGCCGAGGTGTTTTGCAAGAGCCTCTGACACAGGAGCTCCACCAAGGCCAACCCAAGCAACTTTTGTTGCGGGTTTTGGTGCTGACTCATGAGTCGGTGACTTCTTTGCATTATCTGGATTCTCAGGGTTTTCGATGGCAAAAGCGGGCACAGTGCTAGCAATAGACACAATACCAAGCATCGTTTTCATACTGCATATGACAGGCCGAATGATTTTCATAATTATGTTCTGGTTGTTAGTTGTTGAGTTGATCGGTTGCTCACTTGAGGATTTTGAATTCTCATAGGCATTCCATTAGGGAGACGGCTTACAAGTGAATATTTGTCTTCACTTTTAGTGCATTTTAATAGGGATCAAATAACCGTCTTTTCTGGGGCGGTTCAGTATGACATCCCTGCCATCGTGACTCTTCGCTCGAATCTGGTCGAGATACTCAACCTCCACGAACCGGTAGGGATTGCCAGAGTTGTCGTAGATGATTTCCTCATTGCTGCTGAGGACCCTACTCGTTAACAACTCCCCTGTCGGAAGATCATTCCGGTAGTCAAAATCGCCAGACGTGGAGGAGATGTCGCTTATGTTGGCCGATTGAACATTGGGTAGCGCTAGCGCGTTGGTTTTTGCCAACTGCTCCACCCCGGCACCTTTGTTGTCCGATACCACGAGGGCAGCCACGACCGCTAGTATTGCGACTGCTGCTGCAGCAGCCAAAAAACTACTTCCGAATAATGGGACCACCCTTTTGCGGCGCGACTCGTGCCCCATGAAATCCGTGACCTTTTCCTCCGTCAGGTCTTCAAGATGCCATTGATCCATCGCTTTAGCCATGCGATCGAGCATGTTGACAGGCATACTTGCGGGAGACATTTGTTGCAGGTGCAGCTCCAGACTCTCAAAGCCGCGGGCGCTCAGCTCATCATCAGCATTTGAGCTTACAGTCATTGATTTCTCTAATCTGGCATGGAGCTCACTGCACATTGATGCTGGCGCCAGTTTGCTGAGCTGATCTTCGAGTGCGGCAAGCTCCTCGGGTAGTTCATGATTGTTATCGGTAGGCATGATGTTTCTAGATCACTTGGATTAGGGTGAATTTTTCAAAATGTGTTTCAGATGTCGTTTTTGAGCCGTGTTGTCTCGAGCGCCTTGCGCATGCGGTCCAAACCGTAACGATAACGTGAAGCTACCGTGTTAAGAGATACGCCAAGCAATTCGCCGATTTCGGCAAATGTGTGATTTCCCCATACTTTTAAAATAATCACTTCTGAGAATTTTGCAGGTAGTTTTTTCAGCTCTATCTCAAGCAATGATCTGCTTTCTTGATTGGCTGCGTCTCCATGAAACCAAGGATCTGCCATGCCATCGGTTTCAGCTAATCTATCCGCCTCGGATTTTTTTTCCCGTTTAGCCCTGCGATCATTTTTTCTTCCAAGGTCAATGGCGAGGCGGCGGATGGTTGTGTAGAGAAACGGTCTCCAAGATTCCTGACCGCCTTCAAATGACCCCTCTTGGACCTTGCGCGCCAATTTGACAAGCGCATCTTGCAAGACATCTTCTGCATCCTCTGCCGTGCGTGTCTGCTGCCGTGCAAACAGCAACATCCTTGCCCCATTCTCAGCGAGCCACTGCCCCCAATTTGGGGACACTGCTTGGTCACTTGTGGCATTGTTTGGTGCATCGCTGGCACTCTTGCCATCAGCACTGGGCAACTTGCCAGCGTTGGTCATGAAGTGCGGCGTGAGATTTGCGTGTGTAATATTCACAGAAGTGTCATTTTCATCCCCCATAGCGATACAACCATCAACAATTGTTTAATAAATTCAGATAAATCTTAACGTCATTCCCCGCGATGTAACGCGTTTTCTTGAAGCTTTGGCCTGAGGTATTGGCCTGTCACTGAGTCTGAGGACGCTATATCGTCAGCTGATCCTTCTGCAACGATCTCACCACCATGCCTGCCACCACCAGGTCCAAGATCGATAATCCAATCTGAGACAGCGATCACATCCATGTTGTGCTCTACGACCAGCACTGTATTACCAGCATCACGAAGCTTGAATAGCACGTTGAGCAACACCTGCACATCATTGTAGTGCAATCCGGTAGTCGGCTCATCCAAAAGATAGAGGCAATGACCGGAGTTAGGACGGGATAACTCGAAAGCAAGTTTGACACGTTGGGCCTCCCCTCCTGAGAGGGTGTTCGCTGCTTGACCAAGGTGAATGTAACCTAGTCCCACATCGCACAGAGAGTTCAAAACCCGTGATAATTTAGGCACATTCTGGAAAAAACGGGCCGACTCCTCAGCAGTCATCCCAAGTACCTCGGCGATATTGCGACCTTTATAAGTAACCTCCAAGGTTTCCCGATTGTATCTCTGCCCAGCACATGAATCACATTTGATGTAGACGTCATTGAGGAAATGCATATCCAGCCTTATCGAGCCGTCACCCTGGCATTTCTCGCAACGGCCACCCTTGATGTTGAAACTAAATCGACCTGCATCATAGCCTCGCTGCCTTGAGAGAGGTAGTTTTGCAAAAAGCGCGCGTATGAGATCCAGCGCTCCTGTATAAGTGGCGGGATTTGACCGTGGGCTACGACCCAGTGGCTTCTGGTCAACTACCACAACCTTATCGAGCTGCTCCACGCCATCGATACCATCATGGGCCCCCGGGGTAGCGCTAGCCTTATTCAAACGAGCAGCCAGCGATCGGCGTATGATCCGATCAACCAGGGTTGATTTACCACTGCCGCTGGGCCCCGTGACTGCCACCATAACACCCAGAGGAATGGTCACATCGATATTCTGCAAGTTGTTTTCGTGTGCGTTCCTGATGAGTAGCTCACCCGTTTTGCCAAGTGATGACCTGGGAGGGTTTTGACCGGCTTTGCCGGACAACCATTGACCGGTGATGGAATCTTTATGACTGATGACGTCTTTGGTCTTGCCCGAAGCTAGCAAGCGCCCGCCATGAACCCCTGCCGCGGGGCCGATATCAATGAGCCAGTCAGCTTGCCGGATCATTTCTTCATCATGCTCAACAATGACCACAGTGTTTCCGATGTCACGTAAACGCTTCAAGGCAGCAATCAACCGGTCATTGTCCGCGCTGTGAAGTCCGATGCTGGGCTCGTCGAGGACATAAATGACTCCAGATAGGCCTGCACCAATTTGTGTGGCAAGGCGTATGCGTTGAGCCTCACCGCCAGAGAGTGTATTACTGGCCCTCTCCAAGGTCAGGTAGCCGAGGCCTACCTCATCAAGAAAACGCAGCCGTCGCGTAATTTCATCGACCAGCCCTGACAGAGCATCTCCCCTGTCCTTTGGCAGTGCAAGTTTCTCCATCCATGATAGAGAAGCTTCTACCGAGAGAGCGCAAAATTCGTCAATACTGAGCATTGCTCCTCCGCGTTGCTCAAGCTTAACAGCCAGTATGTGAGGCTTGAGTCGTCGTCCCGCACAGCGGCTACATTCATTAGCAATCATGAAACGGCTCATGCTACGGCGCACCGCGTTACTTTTACTCTCTCTGGAGAATCTTTCGACATTGCCGAGGAGGCCCTCGAATCCCAATTCCGGGTCACCTTCGAACAACAACTGCTTGAAATCCGCAGGGAGCGCCTCAAAGGGCACACTAATATCAATGCCCCTTGCTGCTGCAAGTTTGGCGATCAACTTATCCTGCATGGTCTTCTTCCGCTTGCTTGCCTTCCACATGACAATAGCCCCTTCGGCAATTGTTTTACCACTATCGGGAACCAGCAATGCGCGACTGCACGACATCTCAGTACCTAGGCCGTGACATAGCCTGCAGGCCCCATGACTCGAATTGAACGAGAAATGCCTGGGGCTCAGCTCAGGCATGATAAAACCTGTTTTGGGATTGCGATAACTTGTCGAAAACGAGATGTTCTCAAATTCAGATTGATCTGGCCTTTTGATAAGGCAGCTGACTTGGCTGCCGCAGATACGGAGTGCTGCCTCTATCGAATCAGCCAATCGACTTTGCATGCCATCCCTGACAACCAGACGGTCTACCACCACCTCAACATTGTTAACCTTCTGGGGCCACTGAGTAGCGGCCTCATCAAGCTCGAGCATCTCCTCGTTGACCCGTATCCTTACAAAGCCCTGCCGCTGCAGATTCTCTAGCAGTGACGATAAATCGAAGGTGTCCTCGAGCGGCACTGGAGCCAGAATGACCAGTTTGGTTTTTTCAGGGCTATTTACAAGCGCGTCGATGATGTCCTGTGCCGTCATCCTCTCCAGTCTCTCGCCTGTAACCGGGTCATGAGGTATCCCCAGACTCGAATAGAGGATGCGCAGGTAATCATAAATTTCAGTCGCGGTTGCGACGGTAGACCTCGGGTTCATTCCGCCGCTGCGCTGTTCGATGGCAATCGCTGGGCTCAGCCCCTCAATGGAATCCACATCAGGTTTGTCGAGTTGATGAAGAAATTGACGCGCGTAGGCACTCAAGCTTTCCACATAACGCCTTTGTCCTTCCGCATAGAGTGTATGGAAAGCAAGTGATGACTTGCCACTCCCGCTTGGGCCTGTGATCACGACTAATTTGCCACGTGGTATTTCCACGTCAATATTGCGCAAGTTGTGCTGTCTTGCTCCTTTAATCACGATTCGCTCCACACCGCTTTGTAGCGCACAGCACCGGAGAAATCCACTCATACATTGAGATTCCTTGTGTTTTAAAGTGAGATCATGCTAGCCTTTGGCGTCTTTTCGAGGGGGGATAAAGATGATTCTAATTCAGCATGGAGAAACACTTCCCAAAGAAACTCAAGCTGTCCCGTATAGGTGTCACTTGCATTTCCGCTATCGCCAGTGTCCTTCTCAACAGTTCTTGCGTCAGGGGCTTGATTGTTGAATACAAGCAACCAGTGGATCGTCTCGCTGCGGTGGGCACGCCCGAATTCGAAAAAATAGCCCAAACAACGGTGAATACTCCCTGGCTGGAGGGCAATCACGTGGAAACATTGCTCAATGGAGATCAAATATTCCCATCCATGCTTGAGGACATCAGATCCGCCCAAAAGAGCATCACCTTTGAAACCTACCTCTTCATCAAGGGCAAGATCGCCACTCGTTTTGTAGATGCTTTTTGTGAGCGAGCACGTGCAGGGGTAAATGTTCATGTCATTCTCGACTCCGTAGGCGCGATGAACATGGGTGGCGAAAACTATGATCGCATGCTCGAAGCTGGAGTGGACCTGCGTCTCTACCATCCGCTCAATCTCAGCAATTTGCTTAAATTTAACATACGTGATCATCGAAAAATCATGGTTATTGATGGTGCAATAGCTTACACGGGAGGATGTGGAGTAGCTGATTTTTGGATGGGCAACGCCCAATCACCTGAGCATTGGCGAGAAAACCACTACCGCATAACGGGCCCGGTAGTGGCTCAGTTGCAGCAGAATTTTAATGAGAACTGGCTCAAGTGTGCTGGAGAAAGCCTTTCGGGACCGGAATACTTCCCCGAATTACCGAAAACAGGTGACATGAAAGTCCAAGCTTACAATGCCTCTCCGATTGAGAACAATCACGCCATACCCTACATATATCGTCAGGCAATGGCATCTGCGCGGAAAAGCATTGTGATCAAAAATTCCTATGTCTACCTGGACAGGCCCATGTTGAGAGCCGTGCTGGACGCGTGTAAACGAGGCGTGCATGTGGAAATGATTCTCGCTTGGGAACATACGGACGCATGGCCGATTCGGCACCTATCCATATACCAGTATCACAAACTATTGGATGCCGGAGTTCATATCTATGAATACAGGCCATCGATGATTCACTGCAAAGTCATGGTCATTGACGGGCTATTTTCGATCATTGGATCCGCGAACATAGACCCCCGCTCGTTGTACATTAACGACGAATCCAATGTGAATATACTCGATGAAAGCTTTGCCAGAAAGCAACTCGACATCATTGCCGAGGATAAAAACAACTCGGTAAGAGTATTGGAACCCCCGTTTTTCTGGAATCCCGTCACGATTCCATCCCGGGCTGCGGTCAAGGTGATCTCTCCTCAGCTCTGATCAAGCCTTGTTTTTACAAGCATTGACGGGACTTCTTGACAAAGTTCACTACCCCATTATTCTCCCCCCGCCCACCCCTTCAGGCTGGGTCGCCATGGCAGCATTTACTCCTGCCCGAGTATCTCAAATATTTACGTATCAAACCTTATGAACACCATCCGCACATTCCAAACAGGTTCCGGCAGTGAAGGAAAATACCACTCTTTGCCAGCACTTGAAGAAGCTGGTCTTGGAAAAATATCCCGTCTCCCCATATCCATACGCATTGTGCTGGAGTCCCTTCTCAGAAACTGTGATGGCCGCAAGGTCCAGGAGCAGGATGTTCAAAATCTCGCGGGCTGGAATGCAGCCAATCCAGGAACTTACGAAGTGCCCTTCACGGTGGCCCGTGTCGTATTGCAGGACTTCACAGGCGTGCCGCTGGTTGTCGACCTGGCAGCGATGCGCAATGCCGCTGCCGAGGCAGGCTCTGATGCATCGGTTGTTGAGCCTCTGGTGCCAGTTGATCTTGTCATCGACCATTCCGTCCAAGTTGACTTTGCCGGGTCCCAACAAGCACTTGACCGCAATCTCCAAATCGAATTTATCCGGAACAAAGAGCGCTACCAGTTTCTCAAATGGGGACAGCAAGCCTTTCAAACCTTTGGAGTTGTTCCTCCAGGTATCGGCATCGTGCACCAGGTAAATTTGGAATATCTGGCCAAGGGCGTGCTGGAAAAAGACGGCACTTACTATCCTGATACTTTGGTTGGAACGGATTCCCACACTACCATGATCAATGGTCTCGGTGTCGTCGGTTGGGGTGTTGGCGGCATTGAAGCGGAGGCAGGCATGCTCGGTCAGCCCGTTACTTTCCTGGTACCTGAAGTCGTTGGCGTGCATCTCTCTGGCGAACTTGCCGAGGGCGTCACCGCAACGGATCTCACCCTGAGTATCACTCAACTCCTGCGTGAGCATGGCGTGGTAGGTAAATTCGTCGAGTTTTACGGCCCGGGTGCCAAGTCGCTGAGCCTGCCAGACCGGGCAACCGTTGCCAATATGGCGCCTGAGTATGGTGCCACGATGGGCTTCTTCCCCATTGATACTGAGACCATCGCTTATCTCAAAGGAACCGGCCGCTCGGAAGAAACCTGTGCAACGGTAGAGAATTACTTCAAGGCTCAGGAAATGTTCGGTATTCCGGAAAAAGGTGAGATTGATTATTCCGTATCACTTGATTTTGACATGGGTAGTGTGGTCCCCGCTGTTTCAGGGCCAAAACGTCCACAGGACCGCATTGATGTCACTGATCTTGGAGACAAATTCAACGAGCTCTTTACAGCTCCTGTAGCAGACGGTGGCTACGAGCGTTCTGCGGACAGCCGTAATATCGCTATTGACCTGGAGCTAAACGCTCCGGCTGGGTTCTCCGCCACAGGTGCGGAGCTGCTCGAAGAAGCGGGCACTGCTGTCGAAGCAAAAGCTGTCCACGACAAGCTTCAACTCAAACACGGCAGTGTTCTAATCGCAGCCATTACCTCGTGCACCAATACCAGCAACCCAAGTGTCATGCTTGCTGCCGGTCTGGTGGCGAAGAAGGCAAACGCCTTGGGTGTTGGTGTCGCCCACTACGTAAAAACCTCTCTCGGGCCCGGATCGAGAGTCGTGACTGATTACCTCAATGCCACAGGTCTCCAAAAAGAATTGGATGCACTCGGATTCCAGACGGTTGGCTACGGCTGCACGACTTGTATCGGCAACTCCGGCCCACTGGCACCCGAGATTGAGGCAGCCATCAAAGAGGGTGATCTGGTAACAGCATCTGTTCTTTCCGGCAACAGGAACTTTGAAGCCCGTGTCCACGGCTCAGTGCGCGCCAGCTTCCTGATGTCGCCCCCGCTCGTAGTTGCCTATGCTATTGCAGGCCGGGTTGATCTGGATCTGGCCAATGACCCGATTGGCACAGACAAGGACGGTAATCTCGTTTATCTTAAAGACATTTGGCCGAGCGCTGAGGAGCTCAAGGAAGTGATTGATGCTGCCCTCGTTCCCGAGGTATTCAACGAGCTCTACAGCAACCTGGAAAGCGCCAACCAGAACTGGGTCGACATCCAGTCTTCCACTGGCCCGACCTTCGACTGGGATGATGACTCCACCTACATCCAAAACCCACCTTTTTTTGAGGGTTTCTCCCGCACTCCAGCTACCGAGGCCAAAGATGTAATCAATGCCCGCGCTCTTGGCATCTTTGCTGATTCCGTGACTACAGACCATATGTCCCCTGCGGGCGCCATTGTCCCCACCTCTCCTGCCGGTCAATACCTCATTGCCAATGGGGTTGAGAAAGCCAAGTTCAACTCCTTCGGTTCACGCCGTGGCAATGACCGTGTCATGACCCGTGGAACCTTCGCGAACGTGAGGATTAAAAACCTCATGTGTGAAGGTGTTGAGGGTGGCTACACCCAGTACTTCGGCCCGTCCGACGTGCCTGCTCCGGACAAGGAAATCGCATCCAAAGAGGGTGGCAAGCCTTCATTCATTTATGATGCAGCCCAAGCCTACAAAGCAGACGGCACCGATTTGATCGTTATTGGAGGTGAAGATTACGGCATGGGATCTTCTCGCGACTGGGCCGCCAAAGGGACACGTTTGTTGGGCGTCTCCGCGGTTATTACGAAGTCCTTTGAGCGCATCCATCGTTCCAACCTCATTGGTATGGGTGTGCTGCCACTCAATTTCAAGGATAAGGCAGACTATGACAAACTCTCAGGCCTCGCTGATGCGACGTTCTCGATTTCCGGTCTCGCTGGCGAGCTCACTCCCATGCAGCAGGCAACCTTGCTCGTAACCAAGTCAGATGGCTCCAGTTTCGAAGTCCCTCTTGTAGTTCGCATCGATACTCCTGCTGAGGTTGATTACTACCTCAGTGGTGGAATTCTGCCCTACGTGCTCAATCAGATTCTGGATTCTGCCGAGGCTTAATCAATCTGCTATCGCATTCAAGGCTCCCCTGCCAAATAGGCATGGGAGCTTTTTTATTTAATGGCACGTGGAAGCTTAACCCTTGGCACTCATCAAATCCTTATGATAGCGTCTAAGCATCGATGAAGTATTTGATCACTGGCGCCAACGGCTATATAGGCCTGCGTCTTCTATCCGCACTGAGCGAGACCCGGCACAAAGTAGTCGCAGTAGTGCGTAACAAAGACCGCTTACCCGAAGATCTCTGCAAACTTTTTGGCGAACGTCTCGAGATCATCGAGTTTGACTTCCTTGAGAGTCCTGATGATCAAAGCCCCTGCCCCACAGATATTGATGCGGCCTATTACTTGATTCATTCCATGGGCTCAGGTGAGGGTTTCAGTGAAAAAGAGCGGCTTTGCGCTACTCACTTTAGGGATTGGGTTGAACGCTCGGACTGCAAACAAGTCATCTACCTCTCCGGCTTGATTCCAGATTTGCCAGAGGGATCGACTCTTTCCAAGCATCTTGCCTCACGCAACAAGGTTCATGAGATCCTCAGAGCTTCCAGCATTGATCTCACTACCCTTCGAGCCTCTATTATAGTTGGTTCCGGCTCGGCATCTTTCGAAATCATTCGTGATCTGGCTGAAAAACTCCCTTTTATGATTACTCCTAAATGGGCTAAAACTTTATGTCAGCCCATTTCCATTCGTAACGTGATTGACTACCTGATCGGAGTCAGTGAGCACCAACAGTGCCGAGGCAAATCATTCGATATCGGAGGCCCGGAACAACTCACCTATCGGGACATGCTACTCGGCTACGCCAAAACCAGAGGGCTTACTCGCTTCATCATACCCGTGCCCTTTTTTACCCCTCGCTTGTCATCCTACTGGCTTTGCCTGGTAACCGCTACCAACTATCAGCTCGCCAAGAGTCTGGTCGGAAGTTTGCATATGGAAACCGTCTGCCGTGAGGACAGCATTAAGGATATCATACCACTTGAGCTTATTGCCTATAATGATGCGATTCAACGCGCCCTGTCTCTCATTGCCCAGAATCTCGTGCCCTCTACTTGGTATGGGGCCTTGTCCTCTGGCGAGCTTAGCCCGGACCAAATCAAAAACATCAGGATTCCGGTGCACGGGACCATGAGTGACAGTCAATCCGACTCTCTTTCCGTGCCTCGCAGCGAAGCTATCGATGCCGTCTGGTCGTTGGGTGGGAGCAATGGGTGGCCAAGTATGAACTGGGCATGGAAGCTTAGAGGCATGATTGACAAAATCATCGGGGGAATTGGCATGCGTCGCGGGCACCATAATGCCGGAGATATCAAGCCCGGTGACGCGCTTGATTTTTGGCGGGTTATTGTAGCTGATCGGGAAGCTGGCCGTCTTGCTCTGTATGCAGAAATGAAAGTGCCCGGCGAGGCGTGGCTCGAGTTCAAAGTCAATGATCACAACTTGCAGCAAACTGCCACGTTTCGACCCAAAGGATTACTTGGACGTCTTTACTGGTATTTCTGCCTACCCTTTCACCTTATACTCTTCCCCCGAATGAATCGCTTGCTGGCAAGAGGTTGGCCGGAGCGTCTCAGCAATAAGCAAGATTAGCGGATATGAGTCCTAACATCAAATCCGATCAATAGCCGCTTGCGCTGATGATGCTCCGACACTAGAATGTCGTCATGGATAAACCTGAATCATGCGACAACCGCCCCTTGATGCAAGAAGTCGAACCCGGGACCTATTTCTGGTGCTCTTGTGGTAAATCTACCAGCCAGCCGTTTTGTGATGGAGCCCACAAAGGGACGGGATTTTCCCCAGTTAAAGAGGTTGTAGACGAGAAAAAGAAAATCTTCTGGTGCATGTGCAAGGCAACCAAAAATGCGCCCCACTGCGATGGCTCGCACTCCAATTAGCCAACCAAGCTTAGCTTAAACCCAATCCGGAAGCTCGAGTTTGAATTCGGGTATTTTAGCCCTTACTTTGTCCCCTGCAGCGGTGGTTCCGAAATAGGCACCGGTCACCAAGGCGCTGTCTGCTGTTACATGGTAGCTGTTGTAGGAGAATTCCCCGCCAGGTTCAAGCACGGGAGTCTGTCCCACAACGCCATCCCCCTCGACAACGGTAACTTCTCCGTCACTCTCCCTGATTACCCACTTTCTACCCAGAATGCGCACCCTCTCAGTAGAATCATTGAGAATGGTGATAAAATAGACAAATGGATGAGGCTTCTCCGGTGAAGCATCAAGTGTGGGCATATACACGATATCGTCGACACGGGCGCTGAGCCCCTCCAGCTCATGGTAATTGCCTTGGTGATGATCGGACACAGCTAAATCCTAGAAGGTGAAGAATGATGACGCAAGCAATCAAAGCTTTGCTTAATGGCTGGCAAGACGTCTCAGCTTGCGCTTTACACTCACCTTCGCGGCAGGACTTACACGATCTACGAATAGAATGCCATTAAGATGGTCTACCTCGTGCTGAATCGCACGAGCAAGCAGACCATCCGCTTCCAGTTCCAAAACACTCCCATCGAGTTGAGGTAATGTGGCCTTAACAATACTTGAGCGACGCACCTTTGCCTGGATATCGCGAATACTGAGACATCCTTCAGTGTCGCTCTCGCGTGGGCCATCGAGTTCTAGTTCAGGATTGATAAAAATCAACGGCATGACGTCCTCAAGCTTGGCATCCTCACCGTTGATCTTGAGGTAGGAAATACATTCCGGGTCATGTGACACATCCACCACCGCCAAACGAATATCCTCATTAACCTGAGGCGCTGCGAGGCCTACACCATGAGCCGCAACCATGGTTTCGAGCATATCTTCTGCGAGCTTGGTGATTGCCTCATCGACATTCTCAACCCGTTTGCATTTCTTGCGTAATACAGGGTTACCATACTGAGTGATTTCCAAGACCATTGATTTGATGGGATGAGATTTAATTTTCTGTGTCCAGAGCTGATTCAGGAATTTTTACGCGTGACGGAACATCGCGAGGATTAATGCCAGCTTGAATCAAGGCGTTTTGAATCTGAATGAACTGTTCAAGCGGAATGCCTTTGTCCGGCTCCAGCTCAAGCTTTCGATTAGGATACCTTTCACGGAAGATCCTGAGATAGTCAACCAACATTTTTTCCTGAATACGGGTAGCATCAAGAGTAATCATTCCATCGGCAGAAATAGCAAGCACCGCTGCAGGCTCCACCACTTCCACAGTAGCGCTGTCCTGAGCCAGGGCCAGTTCGATTTGCATCACTGGTCGCTTGTTCTTGGGATCTGTTGAAACCGCAAAGTAGATCAATAAGATAGCGAGGATGTCGATCAAGGGAATGATCGGCACCGTCGGCAGCTTGCGGTTAGGTCGGTAAAACTCCATCAGGAAAATAGCAATTATGCTCTGGAGCGGACCTGCTGACAGGCAGATGTCACTTTACCAAGTAAGACCTCAAGACGAGCCGCCATGGTTTCGATTTTGCGGTTAAAGTGGCTGTGAGCTATCACCGTGGGAACTGCCACAGCCAAACCTGCCACGGTAGTATTAAGAGCCATCGCGATGCCCTGACCTACCTTGGCTGGGTCTGCTCCCTGCCCTACATTGGCAAACACCAGAACCAAGCCGCTAGCCGTGCCGAGCAGGCCCAGCAAAGGAGCAATAGTAATCACCACTTCGAGGATGGGCATACCGGTATGCATTTTGACAATCTCCTCACGAGCAGCTGATTGAACGGCCTCCTGAAGCTCTCCCTGGCTTTTATCGGCATTATTTACAGCAACTCCGCAGAGTCTGGCTAGTGATGACTCCCCTGCTTTAAGCTCCCAGTGCAGATTAGAGAGACCGTTGACTGCAGAATCAGCACCCACTTGATCGACCTTCCCTGCCAACGCTTGCGGAACAATCATTTTCCGGCCAAGTGTCATCATTTTATAAGCAACGACTGCTACGGCAATCAATGAGCAAGCCAGGATCGGAATCATAAACCATCCGCCTTGCGAGAAAAAATTCCACACTACCTCCCAGGCAGCGGGATCCGAATTATTCATCAATATTTGCATTGTTGGCATAAATGAAAGTCAGTTTTGAACGGCAGCTCATCTGCTGGAAATGTGATGAACCCAGAAACACGAATAATCCAGCGGGAAATAGCTATTATTAGCCTCATATCGCAATTTTACTCCTTCTCCTATTGTGGAGTCTCTGCCGTATAACCATTAAAAATAAAAGTTATAGACCAACTCCAGTAGTTCCCCATTGAGCTCCTCGACTACCTCTTCTGACATCTGCGGAAGTTTTGCCTGGCGTATGGCGCGTTGGGTAAAGCCTCGTTCTATATAATTAGCACCAATAACCTCCTGAAATTGAATCCCCGAAACTGCCCCCTCATCGTCTACATAAAAACGTAGTGATATAACGCCTGGAACAATATGATCCCGGTGTTGCTCACAGTTGCGGCGCCACTGCAGTTCCACTGCCTTGCTGACCAACGCCTGGTAGCGGCCAAGCGGCGAATTACGCACATTAATCGCGCTCTTGCCTCGTCGTGATATGGAACCGGTCATTCGAGTCTGCTTTGAATAACCACTGAAACCGTCTTTCTGAGGTTCAAGCTCACTTCGCTCCCGTGGTGAGGGCTTCGTTTTGGGCTCTTGCTCAATCTGTGCATCGGTTTTGCCGGTTTTTACAGACGGCAGCTCGACCCCCTCCTTGAGGTGTTTGTTTTTAGCCAGTCCTGATGCTTCTTGCTCAGCAAGAGCCTCATCGAGCTCTGGTGAATCATCGGTGAGTGTGCTGTCTACGGGCATGCTCGCTTCTTGAGGCGTCTCCGTTTCTTCACCTATTTGATCCTTACCTACAGATCCATCCTCATACTCCTTGGTTACGGTTTCCACATGCCCTTTATATAGCGGATCGTCTCCGTCCTGAGAGGGTGCGTTGGGGTCAGCGCCAGGAGTGGGCGCTAGCTCAGAAGCAGCCCGGGTATCGCGCTCACCGAGAATATCAGTTGGCCCATCAGGTTGCGCTTCCTGATCTGCCGAGGTTCGAGCAAATCGTTGCTTTGGTTCTTCAAGCTCGGCGAGTTCACCGGGCTCTGTTGGTTCTGGCGGCTCTCGTTCCGGTGTCTCCTCGACCTGCGGCAATGGTTTCGGCTCAGGAGGTTCGAGCTTAGCTAGATCGTCAGGTTTAGGTTTTGGCAAGTAAGGTATCATTAATACCGTCATCTCGGGCTCAGGCCTTAACGCTTCACTGCGCTTATCAAGTGCCATCAAGGGAAGATCCCAAATAATAAAAAGAATCCAGATTCCAAATACCAGTGCATGCACGGCTACAGCTGCAACCGCCGAAATGAAAGCACGCTTTTGGACCAAAGAAAATCCACTCACGCCTACAAGTTTAATTTCCAATTACTAAATTGCAAACACAGAGGGTGTCCTCCACTATTTCTATCGTGAGGATTGAGGTGGATTGCATAGACCCGCAGCGGATTGATCAGTTTCTGGTCAGCTGTCTGCCTGAACTCTCGCGCTCACGTATCCAGGCTCTGCTTAAATCCGGGGATATCCTTCTCAACGACACTAAAACGAAAGCCAAGCAGCAGGTTTGCAGCGGAGATTACGTGTCCGTATCGATTCCTGAAGAGCCAAATGAAGAAGCTCAAGCCGAAGACATCCCCCTCGAGATCCTCTATGAAGACGAGGACATCGTCGTTATCAACAAGGCTCACGGAATGGTCGTGCATCCAGCATCCGGCAACAAAGAGGGCACCATGGTCAACGCCCTACTCCATCACTGCAATGGAGTGCTAGCCAAAACCGACGAGGCCTTGAGGCCCGGGATTGTCCACCGACTCGACAAAGACACCTCGGGATGCATCATCGCCGCCAAAAGCGCACAGGCTCTGCAAACATTACAAAAACAATTTCATGATCGCACCACGGAAAAACGTTATTTGTCCGTAGTGCAGAGCACACCGAGCAAAAAAGAGGATAGCATATTCACCCACATTGGGCGCCATCCTGTGAACCGCCTGAAGATGGGAGTCGTCAATCCAGGCAGTGGTAAAGCAGCCATCACGGATTACCGAATTCTGCATCAGGCAAATGACGGCACTTGCCTGGTTCTGTGTGATCTTCATACCGGCCGAACCCACCAAATACGGGTTCATATGCTTCACATAGGAACTCCTATTTTGGGTGACCCTATCTACGCTAAGCCCCAACGCCAGCTGGTTAAGACAGGCAGATTAATGCTGCATGCCTGGCAGTTGGTGATAGACCATCCACGCCATGGAAAACGCATGACTTTTCAGGCCCCTATCCCTGATGAATTCAAACCTTGGACTAATCACGCGACCTTATGAATGACGAGTCACTCATCCAATCCCTGCTGCCTGCTGTTGACCAACAGCTGGAATCCCCGCAGACCCCTTACGTCAAATCAACGTTCAATCGCCTGGTAGAACAGCAACAACTAGCACCGGATCAAGCTCGGGAGCTTATTGCTATTTGCTTAGCTGACGAGTCTAACCGCATGTATATCGATAAACGCGATTTTGACGTCGTGCGCTACCAGCAACTACTCGAGGCCTTGCCCGGCGACCTGCTTGATGAGTTAAGTGAGCGCTAAGACCAAAAACCACAGAGTCTATTCCTCCTCGTCCTCAGCAGGAGGCGCTTTGGGCAGCTTGTCTACCTCGTCTAGGACATTGATCATGTCCACTCCACGAGCTGCCGAGTTATCCAATCTGAAATCCAGCTTGGGCGTGCAACGCAGCACGACACGTTTGGCAACACGGCTTTGAATCAAGCCTCTCTTGTGCGCAAGTTGCTCAATGACCTTGGCACCATAGCCTCCAAGCACGCCAACAAACACTTTTGCTTCACGTAAGTCCTGCGTGATGTCTACCCCGCTGATTGTGACCAGTGCGCCTCCGAATTCGAAATCACGTTGCAGCACCGTGCTGATTTCGCGGCGCAGCAGCTCATTGATCCTGTCGAGGCGCTGACTCATGGGGAGATTCCAGTTTAATAGTTGGCTCTGTAAAGCCAGGCTCTAGAGCGTTTGTTCGATCTTATCGAGGATGTAACATTCAATGATGTCACCCTCCTCATACTCGTTGAACTCCCCGAGGCGGATACCGCATTCAATGCCTTGCTTCACTTCATCCACCTCGTCTTGGTGGCGGCGTAATGTAGACATCTTGCCATCAAAGACCGGAACATCACCACGCAATACGCGGGCATGGGCAGTGCGAGTAACCTTGCCATCCTTGATGATGCAACCGGCAGCCCTTCCGCGACGCACTTTGAATACTTGCTTCACTTCAGCGTGACCAATAATTGTCTCACGTGTGAGCGGATCAAGCAGGCCGAGCATGGCCTCCTCTACGGTATCGATGAGTTCATAAACAACAGAGAAAAGCTTTACCTGGACACCTTCTTTTTTGGCAGCCCGCACAGCATTACTCTCAACCTTGGTATTGAAGCCTAAAACAACCGCATCCGATGAGCTTGCTAAGAGTATATCATTTTCTGTGATCGCTCCCGCGGCTGACTTGATAAACAGAGGCTCTACCTTGTCGCTTTTAATCTCGTTGATCGCGTTCTCAATAGCCTGCACTGAGCCCTGCACGTCACCTTTGAGGATGATTTTGAGTTGAATTTTGTTATCACCCTCAACCATGGACATGAGATCTTCCATGCGGCTTTTCTTGGGGCGCACAAGACGAGCGTTGCGCTTTTCTTCCAGCCTTTCCTCGGATAGCTTTTTAGCTGCACGCTCGTCCTTCATCTGCACGAGTTCATCACCCACATGCGGCAGCTCCGCAAAACCAATGATCTCGACCGGGGTTGATGGCCCCGCTTCCTTGATCTGCTCACCATGATCATTAAGCATAGTTTTGATTTTGCCTGCGTAAGGTCCACAGATAAACGGGAGACCCTGCTTGAGAGTGCCAGCCCTGACAATAACGGTGGCCGTTGGCCCCTTACCTGCTTGCACACTGGCCTCGATCACGGCGGCACGTGCATTTGCTCGAGGATTCGCTTTAAGTTCCAACACCTCTGCCTGGAGCGCCATAAGCTCAATGAGCTCATCCATGCCCTGACCGGTGACTGCTGAAACTTCAACGCATTCCACGTTGCCTCCAAAATCAACTGGCTGAAGCTCGTGCTCCATAAGCTGGGTTTTTACACGTGTTGTATCCGCACCCTGAGTGTCACATTTATTAATGGCGACAATGATGGTTTTCTCAGCTTTTTTAGCGTGATCAATTGCCTCAATGGTCTGGGGCATAATGCCGTCATCAGCGGCTACCACAATGACTACAATGTCGGTGACATCAGCTCCACGAGCACGCATCTCACTAAAAATAGAGTGCCCTGGCGTATCAATAAAACTAATAGGGCGTCCATCGTGCTCGACACGGTATGCTCCGATGTGCTGGGTAATACCCCCGGCCTCACCAGTGGCAATCCGGCTCTTGCGAATAAAGTCGAGCAAGGATGTCTTACCGTGGTCGACATGCCCCATGAAGGTTATAATAGGGGCGCGGTATTCGAGAGTCTCCTCGTCTTCTTCTTCAATCTTTGTGGCCTTGGGCTCCTTGATCTTTTTCTTTTCCTTGTGAACACCCGCGCCTTTCTCGCGCTTTTCACGCTCAAAGGTGAAACCATGCATTTCGCAGAGTTTTTCTGCAACATCAGGCTCGATAGCTTGATGTGGCGCTACAAAAACCTCGAGCTTGATTAGGTCAGCCATCAGTTCAAATGGCTTTAAGTCCATAAGATCAGCGAGATCACTGACAATAATCGGAGGTTTGATAGTGATTACATTACCTGATTTCTCACCTCCTTCCGTGCCTTCTTCCGTTTCAGAAACTGTCGCTGCCTCCCCAGTGTCAACCTGATCAAGGGAAAACTCATCGCTCTTGTTGTCGATGAGTTTGGAAATCGCCGGGAGTTTTTTGTTTCCCCCTCCCTTTTTGCGCACAAGAGAGGTCTTTTTCTCACCATCTTCTTCCTCAAAAATATCGAGAGCCTCCTTTTTCTGGTCATCCACAGTTTTCACTTTGGAAGCCTCGATGCGTTGTCGCTCGCGACGCGATAATTTCTTATTGGAGTCACCGAGAAGGTCGAGACTCTCTTTTTTGTTTTTAGATTTATCGCTTGATTCTGCCATGCTGACTGTTGATTTGGAAGGGTCTGTTGAAGGTGTGATGGTTTAGTTTATTGGTATTCACTCGCGGAGCCGGTTTGGATGACTCTAAATTTAAGCTTCAGTGCTCTCTGCTGTTTTCCCAGCTTCGGCGGCCGGCTCGACTGCCTCAGAGGGTTCGGCTTCATCCTGTTCCTTGGCTTGAGTTTCCTCGACGTTGGAATCATCCGGCGCTGCCACGGCATCATCATTTACAGGCTCGGCCTGCTCAGCAGCCTGCCCTCCTGGATCGGGAGCTGTGCCGGCTTTAGCCAGTATGGCAGCTGCCTGTTCTTGGTCGATTTCAAGAGCCTGCGCAATGTATTCAGGAGGCATTTGTGCGACAAGATCGATACTTGCACCACCAGCCCGGAACAGTTTGTCAGCCATCTCATCATCTATACCAAGTTCCTCGGCAAGGTTGTGAGCGGCATCACTGACTCGCTCCTCAAATTGTTCATGCTGAGTCTCGTCTTTGCTAACTTGCACATCCCACCCCATGAGCTTGGCAGTCAAGCGAGCATTTTGACCTCTCCGTCCGATTGCTTTACTGAGCTCCTCCTCGTCTACTGTTACAGATACTACCTTGTTTTCCTTATCAAGGCTGATTGTGCGAATGTTTGCAGGTTTGAGAGCATCCACTACGAATACTCCCGGATCATCATTCCAGCGGATAATATCGACTTTTTCGTTATTGAGTTCGCGAACGATGTTTTTGACTCGCGCACCCCGTAGGCCAACACAAGCTCCAACAGGATCGACTTTGTCATCGTTGCTAGCCACTGCCACTTTGGTGCGATAGCCTGCCTCGCGTGCAATACCACGCAACTCAACGGTGTTGTCCGCTATTTCTGCAACCTCTGACTCAAAGAGACGACGCACAAAATTCGGGTGACTACGGGAGAGGATGATTTCCGGGCCCCGAGCTTCGTTCTCAACAGCCACTACATAAACACGGATGCGATCGCCAATATTGTATTCCTCGGTCACTACACGCTCACGGGAAGGAATGCGCCCTTCAAATTTCCCAAGATCGATCATGACATCACTTTTCTCGAAGCGCCGAACAGTACCACTGACAATATCACCAGCACGATCCTTATATTCATCGTAAATCATTTCCTTCTCAGCCATGCGCAGGCGCTGCATCATGGTCTGCTTGGCCGTTTGAGTGGCAATGCGCCCAAAGTTTTTCGGAGTAACATTGAAATCTACCGCATCACCAAGTTCTGCATCAGGCTTATTCTTGCGCGCCAAGGATACAGGAACTTCGTTGAATTTGTCCACGTAGTCATCATCGGCAACAACCGTTAGCGAAGCATAAATGGCCGTATCTCCTTTGCGCGTGTCCACGTCTGCACGCAGCTCCTCAATGGCATCAGCACCTGGCACCATTTTGCGGTAGGCAGATATGAAGGCAAACTCAAGGGCGGCCAGAACCTTATCCCGGTCAATGCCCTTCTCTTTTTCGTAATAGTCAATGAGTGCGACGATGTCGTTAGTCATGGCTGGTGATGCGTTAATGAATGAATTTGTATGTGGTCAGAATTGGCTTGGGTTTCTCCAGGCCTATTTTGCTATATTTATTTGACAGAACCCTGAGACACAAAAGAGTGGGTCATATGACCCACCCCTCGAGTAATTCGCAGAGCTGATGCGCGACACCCATAGGGCTGAATGATCTCTATGACAAGCAGAAACTGCCTCTTTCTTCATTCCCAGCACCCCTATCAATGACCAAAAATCGATGGCTGTTTCACTTTACTCGAGTTGGTGATTCTCATTTCCGTCCCCAAGAAGAAAAAAAACAGGCGATAGGAACAATTTTGTCTTGCTTAACGAGAGCCTGTACGTATTTTGCGCCCCGCTTCGCTTACGCCTCACGGCTAAGGAGCAAGAGAAATCCAACCAAAGCGCAGATAGCTCAGTTGGTAGAGCAGTTGGCTTTTAACCAATTGGTCCTGGGTTCGAGTCCCAGTCTGCGTACTTTCTCCCCAACCACCCGCCGCCCAGGCGGGTTTTTGCTGTTCAGGCTTCGCACACTCTTCACCGGGCAGACTGGAACGAAAACCCTTTCGCAAGCACCTTGCAAAGGGGGGTGGAGAAATCGGGTTCGACTACACAGATCATCGCGCATCGAGATGAAACCCCTCCCCATGCCGACGGAGGAGGAGGCATGCTAGCCAGTAGGGAGTGAGCAGGCGAACTCAATCCCTACGTATATTCTCTCCCCTGCACCTGCCTCAAGGGCGGGTTTTTTGTTGTCCGTAAGATCCTAGCAACGAAGCTACGTGAACGCGAGCACCACGCACTCCGATCCAGACAACCTTAAGAAGCTTCGGAGGACAGTGACATAATCGCTTATAAAAAAAAGCAACACGCAGCAAGGGTAATGTATTTATGCACAATATCACGCTATTCTTGAATGTTAATTTTAAAAAAGCCTCCCTGCTTCTTGCACCCTCTTAATGATCAACCCCTTTTTAATTTCACCAATTCAGCAATGTCACATAAAGCCGAAATTAAAGCCACCTATCATTAAAAATATATCCTCATCAGCTCAAACCTAATGAGTCCCAGTGTTAGCTGCCTAGCTTTGAGCGCCTACGTTTATTGGATACGGCGACCGAAGGTCTAAGCATGAAGCACCACCCTGTAAGAAGTTGGTCACATCTTTATATGCTCCTATAAAAAGCAAAGTTATGTGTAAGGTTAGTAATTATATAAATACGTTAAATATACAATTATAACTC
>JBDQHQ010000005.1:0-23782 GCA_040264795.1 Akkermansiaceae bacterium
GCCTACGGAGATGACCCGTGCTGATGAAGTTTTTGATTTTAATTACAAACCACGTGACATCAAAGCACATCTTGATCGCTTTGTGATCCGCCAGGATGAGGCGAAAAAAGCGCTCTCCATCGCTGTGTGTGACCATTACAACCATGCCAAATACATGCGCTCTCACGAGCAAGAGCATGGCAAAAGCCCAGATGGCATTGAGTATCAAAAGCAAAATGTCATCGTTGTCGGGCCAACTGGTGTGGGTAAAACCTACCTCGTAAAACACATCGCGGAGATGATTGGGGTGCCCTTTGTCAAAGCCGATGCAACCAAGTTTTCTGAGACCGGTTATGTCGGTGGTGATGTGGATGACCTCGTCAGAGAGCTTGTGCAAAAAGCGGATGGAGATGTCGATCTTGCCGAGTATGGCATCATTTACATTGATGAAATCGATAAGCTTGCCGGCAGTGGATCCAATACGATGGGTAGAGATGTGAGTGGGCGCGGGGTTCAAACCACACTGCTCAAGCTCATGGAGGAAACTCAGGTGGCGGCAAGAAATCCCAATGACATGAAGAGCCAGATGATGGCGATGATGGATCTCCAGAGTGGTCGGGATTCCGGCAAGGATACGATCAACACACGGCACATTCTCTTTATCGTCAGCGGGGCCTTCTCAGGGCTCGAAAAGGTGGTGAAGAAACGACTACGTTCCGGTCAAATTGGCTTCGGTGCCGATCTTTCCGGGCACCCGCTCGATGAGGAACTCTTCGGTGCGGTGACTACGCAGGACTTCATTGATTACGGCTTTGAGGCGGAGTTCATTGGCAGATTACCGGTGCGTGTAGTGTGCGAGAAACTCGAAGCCAAGGATTTTGTCGATATCATGAAAAACTCTGAGGGGAGTTTGCTGCGTCAGTATGAGCGGGAATTCGCGGCCTACGGCATCCAGGCGAAGTTTGAAGACTCCGCCATTGAGCGCATTGCATCTCGAGCAGAGACTGAGAACACAGGGGCCCGTGCCTTGATGACAGTCTGCGAGAGCCTGCTGCGCGATTTTAAATTTGAGCTCCCGGGTACGGCGGTGAGCGAACTGACCATCGATGCAGACCTCATTGATAAACACGATGAGGTATTGGAAAAGTACCGTGAGCTAGGCAAGCGTGTCGATGTGGCCAAGGCACGGGAGGAGGTGACTCTCTACAGTCGGCAATTTAACGAGGAGCATGGCATCAAGCTCACTTTTACGGAGGAGGCCGTGAAAGTATTGGGTGAGGAAGCTGCTAGCGAGGCACGAAGTGTCCTGCAGATATGTCAGCAGCGTTTTAAGGATTATCAGTTCGGGCTTAACCTTATCGAGAAAAACACAGGCAAAAACGAGTTTGAGCTGGATGTTGATGCGGTTAGTGATGCGGACAAATATTTGAATGAACGCATCGTGCAGTCTTACAAGGATGCTGCCAATCGCGCACCCGAGGATACCGCATTTGAAGATGGTAAAAATAGCGCTGATGATGTTTGATCTTTTGTAGCCGATATCGGATATAAATAGCGCAAGCATGAACACGGAGCAGCACCCAGACATCATTTACCCGCGGGGAAGGCTGGCTAGCTCTTGTCTGCTGTTTGGTGGGCTAAGTCTTGCTCTGGCCTGTGCCTTGCACTCATTGGGTCTGTTTGAACCGGGTGATATCTGGTTGCAACAATACCTCTCCTGGATGTTTTCCGAGACATTGCGCACACTGGTGCCTGATCACCTGCTTTTCCATGGTGGCGGCCATCTTCTCTTTTGGTATTGTCTTTGCAGTACTCGACTCACCTGCGACATGGCAGCGTCTCGTCATTGGAGTCATTGCCTTGGTTGTCGTACTTACTGTGGTTCCTGCGTGTGCCCTGTGGCAGCTTTACTTTTCCCCGTTTTTAGTCGGCGTGGCTTTCTTCTGGGCGTGGTTTTGCGCGATGATGTATGCAGGCCAGCATACCATGCCCTGTGAGCTTGTCCCGACACACCATATCGAAGAGCCTCAATACATTGATAATCCTGATAACGTGGTGGCGATTGGGGCAGGCACAAGAGCTAATGTCGTCAAGGAGGATAGAGGTCGTGATAATCAGCGCAAAGCCGAGGAGACCGATCCAAACGCAAAATACCAACCCAAGGAGCAAATCAACGATGGCTAGAGCCGATTACCCGCAACCCGTGGTTGAGCTGATCACAGAGCTAAAAAGGCTTCCTGGCATTGGGCCACGCAGTGCGGAGCGCATTGCTGTCTGGCTTTTGCAGCACCGCAAGTCAAATGCAGCTGAGCTGGCAGCATCTTTGCTCAAGGCTGAGGAATCCGTCGGATCTTGCGATGCCTGTGGATTCTTCTCCAGTGAGGCAGGCTGTCCTGTTTGCACTGATGATAGCCGCGATTCACATGAGCTTTGTGTTGTCGAGCAGGCTACCGATGTGCTGCCTCTGGAGCGTTCCGGAGTATTCAAAGGTTTTTATCATTGTCTGGGTGGGAAACTATCACCTCTGGATGATGTGACTCCTGAGAATTTGCGAATCAGCCAACTCATCCGGCGGGTGGGTTCTCAACCCGGAGTAGAGGTCATCCTGGCATTGGGGGCTGATGTCGAGGGCGAGGCTACAGCCAATTACCTTGCGGAAGTGTTGGCCTCTCACGATTGCCGAGTGACACGCATTGCCCAGGGTTTGCCAGCCGGAGGAGGTCTGGATCACGCCGATGAGCTTACCCTGATGCGTGCGCTACAAGGCCGCAGACAAATAGATCAGTGATCAGTCCTTGGCGGCTTTGGGGTCAAGCGCATCGCGCAAGCCGTCTCCGAGGAAATTGAGGGCGAGCAAGGTCAGTGAGAAAGTGATTGAGGGAATGATCAGAAGGCGGGGGTGGGTTTCCATGTAGTTGGCTCCCTCGCTGAGTAGGATCCCCCATGAGCTGTTAGGGGACTCCACCCCAAGGCCAAGGAAAGAGAGCGTGGCTTCAGTAAGCACAAAACCGGGAACGGTCAGTGTGGCGTAGACAATGATGGGGCCAAGCATGTTGGGCATGATGTGGCGTATGAGGATTCTGCGGTGCGTAAGCCCGAGTGAGACGGCTGCCTCGACAAATTCCTGTTTTTTGAGCGTGAGTACTTGGGCTCTGGCCACACGCGCCATGGTTAGCCAGCCGAGGGCTCCAATGGCAACAAAGAGAGGAACCAGATTGATGAATTTCTTAATGAAGACCTCTTGTTCAGGCCAACGGCTAACAAGGTTGTCAGTGAGTTCCTTGGCGTGTTCAGAGATCAGCAAGGAGAAGAGAATGACCAGTACCAGAAAGGGCAAACCGTAGAGAATGTCGACGATGCGCATCATCAGGCTGTCCGTCTTGCCTCCCACGTAGCCGGCGATCGCCCCGTAGATCAGGCCGATGATGACCGACACCGTGGTGGCGACGATTCCCACCAGCAGCGAAATCTGGCCACCGTAGAGCAGGCGTGCCAGCAGGTCCCTGCCGGACTGATCCGTGCCGAGCCAGTTCATGGAATTGGGGGATAGAAAGGTATTGTTCAGATCCTGAGTATTGGGATCCGCGATGATGGGGAATGCCGGAATGATGAAGCACAATACACCGATGACGATGAGAACCACCAGGCTGGCCATGGCCATCTTGTTTTTGCGCAGGCGCAGCCAGGCATCGGACCACAGGGAGTGGCCTTTGTCGATGGGTTGGCTTTGGCGTTGCTTACTCATGTTTTACTTGGGGAAAGTTCGTCAGGCTCTGATGCGTGGATTGAGCATGACCAGAACGATGTCTGCGGCGAGGTTGGCGAAAACGATCAGAGCGCCAAAGAGAATGACTACTCCTTGAAGTAGAAAATAATCCCGGTCTTTGGTCGCATTGACAAAGTGCTGCCCCATGCCGGGCACTTGGAAAATGGTTTCAATAATAAAGGAACCGGTGATGAGCATGGCAAATGCCGGCCCCACGTAGGCAACCGCAGGAATGATGCCACCTCGAATGGCGTGCTTGGTCACGACGACTGCGGGGCGCACACCCTTGGCGTGGGCGGTGCGGATGTAATCCTGATTGAGAACTTCCAGCATGCCACCCCGGGTGATGCGTGCCAGATAGGCAGCTGTTGCCAGGCCCAGGGTGAAGGCGGGCAGCACCCAGTCCAGGGGATCTCCCCAGCCAGCTACTTTGAGAAAAGGGACCCGGGTAGCCACCTGGCCAGCGAGCAGGGGGGCTATCACAAAGGAAGGAATACTGATGCCCGCCATGGCAATAACCATGGTGCCGTAGTCGATGTAAGAGTTTTTTCTTAAGGCCGAGAGGATGCCTGCAGGTATGCCGATGAGAACCGCAATGCTCATGCCGGCAATACCGAGGATGAGGGAAGCGGGAAAGGAATGGCGAATGATCTTGGCCACAGGCTGTTCCTTCACCGGGGAGTCTCCGAGGTCACCACGGGCGAGAAGGCCGAGATAGACAATAAATTGCTCGGAGTTGGATTTATCAAGGTGGAAGCGCTCCTTGTTTTTTTCAATGATGTGAGCAGCGTGGGCCTTTTCTCCGGAGAAGGGATCACCGGGCATCAACCTCACCAGCATGAAGGTGATCAGCAGCAGACAGAAAACCACCACGATTCCCTGGAGTAGACGGCTGATAATGGTGCGCAGCATATCGAGTGATTTTGATACTAGTTTTGCGGGAGTTTGAGATCCACAAACTTGTAGGGATGGTTATTGAGCAGTAGCGGATGCCAGCCTTGGACGGCATCGTGCAGGAGATAGTTGGTGGTATACCAGTAAACCGGGATGATCGGCATTTCAGAGAGAAACAGGGCCTCGGCTTGCTCGAGCAGGCGCAGGCGTGCTCCGGGGTCCTTGGTTTGCTCGGCTCTGGCCAGAAGGGCTTCGTAGTCTTTGTTGGACCAGCCAGTACGGTTGTTGCCATCGCCGGTTTTCCACATGTCGAGGAAAGTCGTCGGATCCGGGTAGTCACCGATCCAGCCTCCCAGGGCTAGCTGGTAATCGAGCCCTGACATGCGGCTGAGGTAGGTTTTCCACTCACGCTGTTCGATCGAGACCTCCGCGCCCAGGTGCTTTTTCCACATGTCCTGATAGGCTTCGCTCAGGCGTTTGGATACCTCCCGGTCTGTGGAGAGCAGGGTTACGCGTAGCTTTTTGTTGCCGCCATATCCTGCTTGCCTGAGTAGCTCTTTAGCTCGCTCGGGATCAAAGCTCACTACTGTTGGAGTATGATAATCCTCTGTGGGTGGGACCATGCCGTAGGCTGGTTTTTGCCCCCCCTTGAGGATGTGTGTGATGATGGCCTCCGAGTCGATGGAGAGCGCCAGAGCCTTTCTGACCCGCAAATCCTTGAGCGCGGGGTCAGTAACGTTGAAGCGGATGAAGTTGGTGCCCAAGTAAGTCTCCTGCCTGAGATGCTCGCTGTATTTGTCTTTGGCGTGTTCAATCATCTCCGGAGCAAGTCCATAGGTCGCGTGGAGCTGCTGGTTGAAAAACATTCTCGCCTCGGTGTATTGATTAGAGATGGGCAGGAAGCGAATGCCCGTGAGCTTGACGGTGCTCTTGTCCCAGTAGTAGGGGTTTTTCTCTGCGTAGATGTAATCATTGAGTCGCCACGCTTTGAGTACAAAAGCCCCGTTGGAAACAATGTTCTCAGGCTCTGTCCATGGTGTGTTACGTTCCTCCATCTTGCCGTGCTTAAGGATGATGTGCTTAGGCACGGGATACCAGGTGTAGTGCTTGGTGAGGTCCGGCAGGAAGGGGATGGATGCCTTGAGATTGATCTTTAAGGTGTAGGCATCGGGAGCACTGACCCCTACCGTGGAGAAATCCTGACTTTCCCCTTTATTGTAGGCTTCTGCTCCTTTGATGTAATAAAGCATACTAGCGTAATCAGCACCGAAGTCCGGGTGAAGAATACGCTGGTAGGAGAACAAGAAATCCGCTGTCGTCAGGGGCGCGCCGTCTGACCATTTGCCATCTTGGCGCAAATGGAACGTCCATTCGGTAAAGTCATCATTCGCATGCCAGCTCTCGGCTGCTCCGGGGAGGTGAACACCTTGCTTGGAGGGGTGCTCGACACAAAGCCCTTCAAAAAGTGCTCTGATAATATTGCTCTCGATCACCCCGGTGACAATCTGTGGGTCGAGGCCCTGAGGCTCGGTGCTATTGCCCAGCACCAGGATTTTTTTCTCCGTGTAGGAATCGATCGGGGGCTTGCCCTTGCAGCCCACCAGAGCGAGGGCGCTTATGCCCAAAAGCAGGTGGATGAGATGAGCAAGGCGCATGCCCAGAAACGTGGCTGATTTGTGCCAAAAGTGGAGACTTTTTTGATCGAAAATCAGATACTAGGGGATTTACAAAGGAGGTGCTTGCCTCGGGTGGGTAGCTGACTTAAATATCCGGAGGTGAACCGGTGCTACACTAGTGGCTGGTTGATTCTGATTTCATGAAGGCCTATTTCATCCGCAGGTTTATGCTTGTGCCCATCACCTTGCTGGGGGTGACCCTTATTGTGTTTGCCCTGACAAGATTCATGCCGGGTAGTCCGGTGGAGCGGGCGATGCAGCAGGCGGCGCAAGCAGGGGATGAGAGCTCTAAAGGAGCTGCTGGCAGCAAGGAGAACCAAGGAGGCATGAGTGATGAGCAGGCCGAGGAGCTCGAGGAGGAGTATGGTTATGATAAGCCGGTGTTGGTGGCGTATTTTCAGTGGTTAGGCTTATGGAAGCGGGAGCGGCTGCAGAGCAAGGGTGTCTTTGAGAAAGGGGGCGAGGATGTCATTGGTGATAGTAAGGTGGAGAATTTTGAGCGGGAGACTCTGGTGGTTTTGAAAGGGATTGGCAGGCAGGTGAAAGTCAGCTGGGATGGCGATGATGTTAACTCCGCCAAGGCAGTTTACGTGGATGATGGTAAACCAGTAACGGACGCGGGGTGGAACGTGAGAATCGACACACCTCTGGAGCGTAAGGAGCGCTGGGCCCGTAGAATGAGAGCAGATGTTAGTGAGGCACCCGCTTACGCACACCGTGCCGTGCTCTTTAAATCGAGGTTCTCAGGTTTACTCCAAGGAGATCTGGGTAACTCCATTACCTACCAAGACAAGGTGAGCGATATGATTTTGCAACGAATCCCGATTGCCGTTTATTTTGGGCTCTTGTCCACGGTGATTATCTATGGCGTATGCATTCCTCTCGGTGTCATCAAGGCGATCAAACATCGCACACCCATGGATAATATTTCGTCCATCCTGGTCTTCGTCGGATACTCCATTCCCGGTTTCTCGCTGGGGGCGGTGCTCCTCGTTTACCTTGGCGCGCGTGCCGGCTGGTTTCCGCTCTTTGGATTAGTCAGCCCTGACTTCTATGAAATGTCCACCTGGGGCCAGGTCAAGGATCTGGCGCATCATACGGTATTACCTCTGATGTGTTACGTGGTTGGTGGCTTTGCGGTTACAACAATGATGATGAAAAACAACCTGATGGACAACCTTGCAGCTGATTATGTCAGAACGGCGGTATCCAAGGGGGTGGGATTTAAGAAAGCAGTCTTTGGCCACGCTTTCCGTAATTCATTCATTCCGATCGCAACCAGCCTCGGTCATCTCGTTTCGATTTTTGTCGGGGGTAGTATGTTGGTTGAAAAGGTATTTGATATCCAGGGATTTGGCTTGCTGCAGTTCCAATCCATCATTGGCAGAGACCAGCCGGTGATCATGGGCACGCTTGCCATTGCCGCTTTCCTGATGGTGTTAGGTAATATTCTCTCAGACATCATTGTCGCGATGGTCGACCCGCGCATTAAATTCAATTAGACGGTAATGCTCAGAAAGATAGGATGGATTTGGCTCTTTGGCTCGGTGTTCGCCGGGTTAGGGGAGGTCCTTGGTCTCTCCTTGCCGACCTTGCGCTGGGGTTTCAACGTCAGCCGCGAGATCGAGTGGCTACACTGGGGTAGTGATACAGGAGAGTTTTTGTGGTTTGGCTGGTTGGGCGTAGCGATGGGTTTTGTTTTCGGGCTACTCATACTTTGGAAGTTCCCACGTGATTTTGCCTTTACCCCGATTACGCAGAGGCGTATGGACCGCTTTAAATCGATTAAGCGTGGCCACAGGGCCTTACTGATTCTTGGCTTTTTGGCAATCATCGCGTCACTGGACCATCTGGTGGTTGGTAACGAGCCTCTGGTCATGAAGTATGAGGGAAAGTGGTATTTCCCTGCATTCGTCAGGGAGGCCAAGGTGGCGAAGGGCAAGGACTTCGGCATTGCTGGCGATGAGGCAGAGGCACCGGTGAATTACCGCAAGCTCAAGCAGCATTTTACGGATACGGCATCAGGGCAAGGTAACAACTGGATACTGATGCCACTCGTGCCCTATGCGCCGACCCAGGACACGGTGGAGCTGCCCGTCGAGGAGCTTGAAACTCGAGATGATGGTCTGCTCTATCGCAAGCAATCCTCAAAGCCTTACCAAGGGCAGGTGAGCCGGGTTTATGATCTGAGAGAGCCCAATGCCAAGTTCATGCAGATCTCTTACCGTAAGGGCATGCCGGAGGGCTTGGCCGAAGGCTGGGACAAGCAGTCCAACCGGGTTTACTCGGCACGCTATCAAGCGGGTGAGCTGGTGGCCGGCTCCACGGTATGGAATGGTGAGGGTGAGGTCGTTGATTTTCTCAATCAAGAGGCGTCCGGGCCACTGATTGTTTATTACTCAGCGGCGCCTCCAAGTTTGAGTATGGGACATCTGCTCGGCACAACTCCACAGCGCGAGGATGTGCTGGCCTACCTTTTTGGTGGGCTGCAGGTGAACTTCAAGGCGGCGATTTTCTATGTTCCCTTTGTTTATGTGATTGGTATCAGTGTGGGGCTGCTAATGGGATTCTTTGGTGGTGCTTTTGATTTGCTTGTCCAGCGTCTCATTGAGGTGTTCTCCAATATTCCCTTTCTCTTTGTGATCATCATAGTCAGCGAATCTTTCCCAAAGAATCTGAAGGAACAACTTGGGCTGGGAGTGATTTTGTTCATCCTGATTCTCTTTGGCTGGATGGGTATGACTTATCTGATGCGCACAGCAGCTCTGAAGGAAAAAGCGAGGGACTATGTGGCAGCGAGCCGGGTGATCGGCTGCTCGACTCCAAGGATTATCTTCAAGCACATCCTGCCTAATGCGGTAGCTATTCTGGTGACCTTGGTGCCGTTTTCCGTCTCAGGGCTGATCCTCGGGCTGACTTCGCTTGACTATCTGGGTTTTGGTCTGCCACCCGAGTATGCTACCTGGGGGACTTTGCTGCGGGAAGGGCTGACTAATCTATCTGCACCATGGTTGGTGAGCTCCGCCTTCTTTTGCCTGGTGAGTGTGCTGATCCTGGTGACTTTTGTTGGGGAAGCCGTGCGGGAAGCCTTTGACCCCAAAAAGTTTACGTATTACCGATAATGTCTGCTCGAAAAAAATTCATCATGTTACGTGCAATGCTGACACTCTGTGCCAGCTTGCTGGGCATGCTTAGCTCCTGCCAGCGGGATGAGGATGTGGTGGAGAGGGGGCTTGGTTTCGAGGAGTTCAAGCCCGTCTACAATGGTTACATCCACCATTGGCTCGGGAAGCAAAAAGCCCAGCTCGAGCAGAGTATTGAGGCCTCTAAAAAAGATCTTGATTCCCAGAAGGAGCCTGCCGCCATCAAATCTCTTGAGGACGCCTTGGCCGAGCTGGAAACGGAGTTGGGGGTAATCGAGTTCCGCCTCGGGTTGGGGGATTATCTCGCGGACAAGAAACCTGAGGACCTCCCGGAGGGGCTGGTCTGGGAAGATGGCATGAACCAGCCTGAGATCGGCGACCCGAGGGCGGTCAAGGGAGGCGTGTTCCGTAACTGGATGCTGGAGTTTCCAGCTACTGTGCGCCCTTTTGGCAAGGAGTCGAATAATAGCTTCCGTGGCTACCTTTATGATGAGCTGGAAATCGGCTTGGTGGGCATGCATCCGCTGACAGGCAAGATCATTCCGGGTTTGGCTAAGCGCTGGGCGGTGTCTGAAGACAAACGCACGGTGTATTTTGAGTTGGACCCTGACGCGCGCTATAATGACGGGCTTAAGGTCCGGGCGCGGGATTTCCAGATCTCGGCTTACTTGAGGGTGTCGGATCATGTGACAGCTCCCTACGCGAAGCAGTATTACCGTGAGGAATTTGCCCAGATCGCCGTTTACAGTGATAGTTTGCTCTCGGTAACCCTGCGGGAAGGCAAGCCTCTGACTCCTTTGTTTGCCTCGATGAGCCCATCCAATCCTGAGTTCTATGATGAGTACGGAGCAGACTATGAAGACCGTTATCAATGGCGCGTGCCGCGCCATACCGGGGCTTACTATGTCAAAGAGGGAGACATCAACAAGGGGGTTTCTGTCAAGCTGACCCGCGCAAAGGACTGGTGGGCGAAGGATAAGAAGTATTACCGCTATCGCTTTAATCCCGACCATATCATCTACACGGTCATCCGTGATGAGAACAAGGCCTTCGAGCTTTTCCGAGCCGGGCAGCTGGACGCGTTTTTCCTGACCCTGCCCCAATACTGGTATGAGAAATCTGAAATTGAGCAGGTGTTTGACGGCTACATCGAGCGTTACAAGTTTTACACGCAGTATCCCAGGGTTCCGCGCGGCATTTACATGAATGTCTCACGCCCCAAGCTTGATGATCGCAATGTCAGACTTGGTCTGCAGCACGCTCTAAACTGGCGGAAGGTCATCGATGTCATGTTCCGGGGTGATTTCTCCCGTCTGCAGGGATTTAGCCAAGGTTATGGGAAATTTACCAACCCCGCAATCAAGGCGCGCCCTTACTCGGTGACCAAGGCGCGAGAGTATTTTAATCAGGCAGGTTACGGCGAGGAAGGTAGCGATGGCATTCTCAGAAAACCATCAGGTGAAAAGCTCTCCGTGGTGTTGAGTTTTGGTAATTCACCCACGGCGAGTAAGCTCTGTAGCTTGCTCAAGGAGGAAGCAAAAAAGGCAGGTGTTGACCTGGTCCTCGACGGGCAGGAGAACACGGTGTTTTACAAAACGGTCATGAAAAAAGAGCATGACATGGCCTTCTGGGGCTGGGGCACGCGCCCGCCGTTCCCCGCCTACTATCAGTTTTTCTATTCTAAGAATGCCTTCGATGAGAAAGGCAAACCCAAGCCTCAGACCAATAACATCAACAGTTATGCTAACGAGCAAATGGATGTCTATGCAAAGGCGGTGAGAAATGCCAAGACCCTCGAGGAGATTAAGCAAAATTCTTGGGCGGCACAGCAGCTGGTTCACGATGAGGGGTTTTTCTCTCCGGGCTACTCGACGGATTACGTGAGGCTGGGAACTTGGCGCTGGGTGCGCTGGCCAGATACCGAGGATACGCCTTTCAATGTGCCAGTAGTACGCGAGCCTTTTGAGAGCTACGTGCTCTGGATTGATCCGCAGCGCAAGGAGGAGACGGAGAAAGCGATGCGCTCAGGGAAGGTGTTTAGTGAGGTCCACCAAGTGATTGATGTGTTCAAGGATGGTATTCCACAACAAGAGAAAGGAGGGCTTGATGAGTGACACCGAGGATAATCTACTTGAGGTCAAGAACCTGGTAACCGCTTTCCGCCTTGAGAGCGGTGACTGGGTGCGTGCCGTTGATGGCATTTCATTTCATGTGCCCAAGGGGAAGACCGTGGGAATCGTCGGTGAGTCGGGCTGTGGTAAAAGTGTCACCGCGATGTCCGTGGTGCAGCTTTTACCCCAACCCATGGGGCACATTCTTGATGGTGAGGTCATTTTTAAGGGACAGGATCTCAGAGCCGCAACCAGTGAGCGCATGCATGAGGTCAGGGGCGGGGAGATTGGCGTTATTTTCCAGGAGCCGATGATGGCACTCAACCCCTGCCACCGAATTGGCAAACAGATCAGCGAGTCATTGATCTTGCATCGTGGCATGGATAAACGCGAGGCACTGAGGGAATCCGTCAGCTTGCTTGAAAAGGTCGGTATTCCGGCGCCCGAGCGGCGTGTTATGGAGTATCCGCATCAACTCTCAGGGGGAATGCGCCAGCGGGTGGTGATCGCCATTGCCCTTGCCTGTAAGCCTGACTTGCTCATAGCTGACGAACCCACCACCGCACTTGATGTGACTGTGCAGTCCCAGATTTTAGAACTCATAGAGGACCTTCAAGAGGAGATGGGCATGTCCACGATTCTCATCACCCATGATCTTGGTGTGATTGCCGGGCATTGTGATGAGGTGGTGGTGATGTATGCGGGCCGCATTGTTGAGCGAGCTCCTGTCAGTGAGCTCTATGCTCGCCCACAGCACGCCTACACCAAGGGACTACTCAGTGCTATCCCAACCCTTGCCACTCCGCGCAAAGCAAAGCTCAAGACGATTGAGGGCCAGGTGGCATCGATCAAGGATTTTGTCCCCGGCTGCCGATTCTGCCAACGCATGGAGCGCACCGGAGATACTTTGGTGAACCGTGCTCCTTTTGTAGAAATTTCCAAAGGGCACTGGGTAGAGGCATGTCCCGAGTGCGTTGACCTTGATGACCAAGCCACGACCTAAGAAATCATTTCCCAAGCTACACCCAATGTCTGATCCCATTCTAGAACTACGAGACCTCAAGATGCACTTCCCAGTGCGGGGTGGGGTGATGTCTCGTCAGATCAATTCGGTGAAGGCGGTGGATGGTGTCTCCCTGAGTATTGGCCATGGTGAAACGCTAGGGCTGGTAGGGGAGTCCGGTTGCGGTAAGTCTACTTTGGGCAAGAGTATCGTCAGGCTCACAAAGCCTACCGCGGGCTCGGTGGCATTTAATGGCAAAGATATCACCCATCTCTCTCAGAGGGGGTTGCGCCCGCTTCGCTGTAACATGCAGATGGTGTTTCAGGATCCTGCAGAATCACTCAACTCAAGAATGTCCGTGGGCCAGATTATCGCCGAGCCGCTCGAGGTTCAGAAAATCGGAACCAAGGCAACGCGGCGAGACACGGTGGAGCAGCTACTCGAGCGGGTAGGGATGCCCAAGAGTGCGGCCCAGAGATTTTCCTTTGAATTCTCAGGAGGTCAGCGCCAGCGCATTGGCATTGCCCGCGCCCTGGCTCTGAATCCCGATATGATCGTGCTTGATGAGCCGGTTTCCGCTCTGGATGTCTCCGTGCAGAGTCAGGTACTCAACCTCTTGCTCGATCTGCAAGAGGAATACAACATGGCCTACCTGTTCATTGCTCACGACCTGGCGGTGGTGAAGCATATTTCAGACCGTGTGGCGGTGATGTATCTTGGCAAGATTGTCGAGCTTGCTGACGCGGATGCGATTTATCAAAACCCACGCCATGCCTACACCAAGGCTCTTATTTCCGCGATTCCTGAGCCTGATCCCACGCTGGAGAGGCCGCGTGTTCATCTTGAGGGAGAGGTGCCTTCCCCGATTAACCCTCCTGAGGGTAGTGCCTTTGGTCACCGTATCAATCACCCTCGCTACGACGAGACCATAGGTATGGATCTCTCCATGGTGGAGATCGAAAAAGGCCACTGGGTTGCCGCTGATCCTTGTTGCCTGAGTGAGGAGGACTACCAGCGAGTAAGACCAAGCTCCTAGAGAATTTCCTCGATTGGAATCTTACCGTTGGTAGCAACAATAGACCAGACGTCTGAAACACCTGGGATCTCGGTGAGCTCCACCTTGCCTCCTGCGGCTTCCAGTAGCAGCTTGCCGGCGGCGATATCCCAGAGCGAGATGCGGGATTCCACGTAGGCATCCAGCCTGCCGGTAGCGACGTAGGCCATGCCGAGTGCGGCTGAGCCCATCATGCGCATCTTGCGTGCTCTGAGTGATGCCTTGCGGAAGCGCTCAAGTCCAGTGGTGAGGGCTTCCTCATCCTTGCCGCAACCGACAAAAAGGGCGCATTCCTCGAGCTTGGTGCGTGGACTTACCGAGATAGGCTCACCGTTGAGTAGGGGAGTGCCGCCTTTTTCCACCTCCCAGAGATCATCCATGCTGGGGTCATAGATTACGCCCAGAATCAACTCACCTTGATGGCGCAGAGCGATCGAAATACAGTAGTGGGGAATGCCGTAGAAGAAGTTCACCGTGCCATCGATAGGATCGACAATCCAGTGGTAGTCACTGCCCTGATTGCCGGCGAGGCCTTCCTCTCCGTAGATTGCGTGGTCCGGAAATTCACCAAGTAGTACCCGGGTGATGAGGTCCTGGCTCTCACGATCAAGGGCGAGCTTGATGTCATGGTGCTTGGCCTCGTCTACATCGAGCGGCTTGCCGAAGTGCTCCTTGAGAAAGGCTCCTGACTGAGCGGCGGCCTGCTTGGCGACTTCCATGTAGTTCATGGCATGCTTTTACTAAATTATGAGGTAATTGCCATCATGAAAAAGCAGGCAATCGCATCCGAATGCTTTTTGATCGGCCTGTGCGGGATATTCACGGCTGTGGAGCAAGATGGAGGCAGTGGAGAGGTTGTTTGTTATCCTGGGTTTTGTCATGGATCTAACATAAACAAACTTACTGATTGTTAGATCTCTTTCTTTAGGCTAACAGAATTGCAGATCAGTTTTTTCTAGTTTTGATGCTTATCACAGTTGTTTGCAGGCCACACATTAGGCGCGGATTTTCTTTAGTTGCAGCGGTGATGCTGATGGTCCTGATCGTTATGATTTTGTTGGGAGTAAGTTCTCTCTCACTTATTGAATCAAGAGCCATAAGGCAGGAAGTACATGAGGCGGCAGCGCGGGCTAACGCCCGTATGGCGTTGATGATCGCTCTGGGTGAATTGCAAAAGTATTCCGGACCTGATCAGCGGGTGACAGCTAATGCAGCAATACTGGAAGGCTCTGATTCAGATTCTGTTATCGCAAATCGGCATTGGCTGGGAGTTTGGAAGACAAGCTACACTCACCGTAAACAAGAGTGGCCTTTGATTGGTAAAGTAAATGCTGATGTCGAAAATACGCCTTATTCCATCAAGGGCGCTTATCAGGATTTGAGGCATTCTGTGGCCGAGCTTGCGCATGGGAAATGGAGGCAGCAACACGCCGAAACCTGGCTGGTGAGCAAGCGTAACGAGATGATCGATCCCAGAAAACGCTTGCAGGAAAACAGCCAGGATGTGGTGAAATTGCTTGGCAGGGGAACCCTCGGTGAGCTGATGAGTGAAGACAAGCTCACCAAGAATCAGGTTTTAGTCGAGAAGGTTGAAATCAATGGGGGCAATACGGAAGGTGCCTATGCATGGTATGTTTCAGACAATAACCAGAAAGCATGTTTGAGAGCTCATGATCAGGCAGGCAATGAGCACCTTGCACATGAGGCAGCGCCCGGCCCGAACCCGGCATTGGTGAAGAGAGACAATGGAGATGCTCCCTATGAAGACTATCAAAAACAGACTCAAGCTCATCTGGATAAATTGATTAGCTACGCAACCTTGTCTCTGACTCAAGCGAAGAATGTGTCCCTAAGGCGTGCACTTCAAAATGACCATCACCATTTTACAAGCTATTCGCCCGGACTCTTTACCAACACCCTCATGGGGGGATTGCGTTGTGATTTGACTCCCTTGCTACTCGCTTATCCGGAGAAAGCAGAGATCAATTTGTCATTGGCTGATGCGCAGCCTGAACGATTTTTTTCCTCATCATATCCCATCATTCCAGGACCGGATCATGCAGTATTGGGTCCATCATTCGGAGCTTTGAGAAGCTGGGCTTTACACAAATATTCAGACCTTGAGTATGCTGAAACAAATTTTGACCAACAATCTACTCGCATGCGCCCCTCTGAACATGGGGCACATGGGATGTCTGATGGTGCTTGTGCTGATGCGAGCCAATGGGCTGAGCACGCCCCCAAGGTTCACCCCGTAATGACGGAGTGTCGCTGGCATTATTATTTTTCACATCATAACCACCGTATTAGAACACATCTCGTTCCGCGTGTGTGCCTATGGAACCCTTACAATAAGAGTCTCGAGACAGCAGCAATGTCTGTGTTGATGCCCAATCCCTATTATGGGGTGAAACATGGAATGCATTTTTTCCCAGAAGAGGAGTATGTGGATCAGGAACTAAAATCAAAGGGAATTGAGGTTTTCAAAAGGTGGGTGAAAAGATCAGGATATGCTGGGGGTGATGTATACAAGATAAGAACCAATCCATTTCCACCGCGCCGTTATTTGGCGTTTACCCTGGAGCCTACCACGCTGTCTGCCGGGCAGTGTCAGGTATTTTCTCCCAAAGTAAGAAGCGGTCCCACTGCGGGGGGTATTAGAATTCAAGAATACAAGCTCGATGAGGTAGCAGCCAACCTACTGAGTGCGCAATCGATCCAGGGGACAGATCATTTTTATTATGATCACGATCCATCCGTGGCCTATGAAATACAGACCCAAAAATGGCAAAAAATAAACCCCTATTTAGGGCTCATAGACTTTGGAAAAATTTTTGATTACCAGCCTGCACTTGATTTACAAACTGATGGCAAGGTTGAAAATTTTCCATTTGTTTTGAAGGCAGGGGCAGCCGGCGAGCTTGATGAGCTCTTGAATAGCACCAAGCACCCGACTTTGCAGCTGATCAATAACGGAGCTGGAGGGGTAAAGCCTACCAAGACATTTCACCATATTGGTTTGTACTGGGGCTCGGCAAATCAAAAGGATTTCAGCTTTGGCAACTTGCAAACATTTCAGGAGGCTCCAGTCAAAAACGCTCCTCATACCCACCAGATTGGAGCCAAGTTATTATGGTTGAATGAGGCTGTCGGGGAGGGTGATCCTGCTAATCGACCACCCCACCGCCACGGAACCTCATCGTTCACTCGATGGGGTACGGACCACATGGTTTACAATGTCTGCCCCGTGGCAAATTGGAACGTCAGGGCACAGCTTGTGAGCCGCTCACCCGCGAGTCAGTGTGCCAACAAATGGTATATGAACAGTATAGGACCATGGCTGCTCCAGTTTGTTCCATGTCGCCCCATGGATGTTCATGACATGCCAGCCCCTTCTACCAATGGTTTTGTGAAGCATCCGTTTGGCTTGGCGGTGGACTTTGCTTTTTTCCCCAATGTTGTCCTGTTCGATTTGCCCTCGCAAAATTACGGTGTGATCTCCTTGGCCCGCTTGCGCCATGCGATGTTGAGTCCTTACTCATGGAACCCGACTTATCTTGTCGGACACTCATTGCGCGATTTACACGCTCCTGCTGAGGCATCAGCTTTTGCTGTTGCAACGGAGGATTTCTCCAAAAAGCAAGCGCCCACCCGTTGGGATTATCTCCTTGGCCATGCAGTTGGTGGTAATCAAGCTCATGGAGCTCGCTGCACATTATCAGACTCTCAAGGTTTGCTGCAGATAGGTGACCAATCCATCACCAGAAAAGCAGGAGAGATGAAATTTTCCTCAGCAGAGGAAGTCTTGGCCTATGACATTGCCTATGAGGTGAATCACAACCTTTGGGATAGCTATTTTTTATCCAGCTTGCCCATGGACACGGCAGGTGAGCTATTTATTTGGGATCCAAGAGATGGGACGCACCTGCACAACAGAGGCTACCAATTCAATGAAGATAGCCGGCAGTCTGTATCCATGATTGTGGAGATGCTCCATGGTGATCAGGGAGCAAGCGAAGCCTTTTGGAAGAGTGCCGCTTTTCTCAAAAATCGATCTGCGTTTAATGTGAACTCGATCTCGGTGGAAGCATGGACAGCTTTTTTATCAGCGACATTGGGGATAAGCCGTTCTTTGAGTGAGGGCTCGAGCAGTAAAGACGGGGTCTCCTATGCAAGATATTATAAACCCAGTGGTGTGGCTGATACGCTTGCTGCCCGTCCAGATCAGCCCGGCGGGTGGATGGGTGCACGCCAACTATCTGGAGATGAAGTCAGATTGCTTGCACATCAAATCGTCGAGGAAGTTAAGAGCAGAGGGCCTTTTGTCTCTATAGCGGATTTTGTAAACCGCAGGTTAGCTTCGGACCAGAATCCAACATCTCAAATGGGAGTGATTGATGCTGCGATTGAAAGCTGCGGTTTGAATCGTAATTTTGAGCGCTCACCCCAGGATTTATCAACTTCAGTCAATACTGCGACCAACTCTGATGCTCCTGATAATAATATGAGTGCTTTTAAAAATGGCTATCGTTATCGAGTTGGTAACAAGTGGCATAGTGCCCAGCCCAAGAGTAAGGCCTGGGGTATGCCTGGATTTTTGACACAAGGAGACATTCTGACTCCTCTTGCTCCTTTCATGTCTGTAAGAGGTGATACCTTTACCATACGTGCCTACGGCGAATCTTCCGAGAAAGGCGTCATTATGTCCAGAGCCTGGCTCGAGGCGACTATTGAACGTACGCCACATTATCTCGAGCATGACGCATCCCCTGTGAGGCAGTTACACGGCAATAGGCCATATGACTCGGTGTTGACGATAGATCGGGCGACGGGAAAACATGAAAGGGGTAATCTCACTGCCGCGAATGAGAAGTTTGGCAGAAAGTATAAACTGAAAACTTTCCGTTGGTTGAGGCAAGAGGAAATCTGAAGATGATGCTCAAGCCGTAGATGAGTTTATAATCACAGCTGATAAATTGCATGAAAAAACCAGGAGTAAAGGATCGCTGCCAGCTAGCTGTAATCAACTACATCGCCATACTGATGATCGCTAGCACTTCAGCAGAGCCGGTTGAATCCAGAGAGGATAGCGAAGAGCCTTTTTTAGAGAGAAAGATCATGCTCGTTGCTTTGGGCCCTCTACCACCACGAAGATACAATCAAGAAACCGAGCGCGGAGATTCCGCGATGTTACTTCCAGAAAAGAATGAAGTGCCACCCAATAGGCTTTATTACCAAATCAAAGGCAAAGATTCAGATCCGCAAGGAAAATGGGCTGCAATACAGCTGGCCTTCAATAACATGGCCGCAATGCATAGCATTGAAGCTGAGAAAGACCTCTTGTTATACAGGAAGACCTCCAGTGGTTACGAGCCCTACGTCAATGTTCCTGCTGAAGCTGCAGGTGTATCGAGTATCGTATTTCTCACACCTTCTTCATCTAAGCAGAACACGAGCAAGCCATGGTTGGCTAAACCCGATGTCACCACCATATCACCGGGCCTACCCAGCTTCCAAGGGAAGCAGGTCATCATTGCAAACCTTTCCAAGCTAGATGTTTTACACGCCTTTGACGAAAAGCTTACCCGTGTTGATCCGGGTCAGATCATCGCCTACCATCGTAAGCGACCGGGAGTTTTGTATCATCTGGCGGCGCGATATGGCCGTGAAAAAAAGATTATTTACAACATGGCCATTCGGCTGGAATCGCATGGTGAGGCTCATCTGTATGCCTTGTATGATGCCATGCCCTCAACCAATGCCGGGCGATCGGTCGGTGTGTTCCGGATGATCTTTCCAACCGACTGAATTTAAGCAGGAATAAGGGGATGCCAGTAGGAGGACGGGCACAAAAAACCCCGGTCACCGTGAGGTAACCGGGGTTAGGATATGAATAATCAGTGAAGATTACTTGCGCTTCTTAGCGGCTTTCTTCTTCGCCTTTTTGGCTGGCTTCTTAGCTGCCTTTTTCTTGGCTGGCTTCTTGGCTGCTTTTTACTTGGCTGCCGACATAGCTACCTTGTTCGTGGCCTTCTTGGCTGGCTTCTTAGCTACTTTTTTCTTAGCTGCTTTTTTGGCTTTCTTGGCTACCTTTTTCTTGGCTGCTTTTTTCTTAGCCTTCTTGGCTGGCTTCTTAGCTACCTTTTTCTTGGCTGCTTTCTTTTTCGCCTTTTTAGCTGGCTTCTTAGCTGGCTTCTTGGCTACTTTCTTCTTAGCTGGCTTCTTAGCTGCCTTTTTGGCGGGCTTTTTAGCTGGCTTCTTAGCTACGCGCTTCGCTGCGGCTTTTTTGGCCTTGCGAGGTGCGGCTTTCTTTCTAGCGGTCTTCTTTTTGGCTGCCATAGTGTTTTTGTTGTATACTGTTTAGTAGGGTAGGTGGAATCCGAAAGCCTGTTTGACGTTTGTAGGAATTGCGGATGGTGTGTTAGAAAGATCTGTTAGTATGGAGTTGTGACTTTAGGTGAAAACTCTGCACAAACATAAACTTTCTTTATCGATGACAATGCACTAACAGATTACATTGGTCAAGGAGGGAATTAAACTTTTCAAAAGTATTCGATGCAGAAAAAACAATGTTGTGATGTTACTCATCGAACACATTATTACTTCTGTTAGGTTTTTTGAATTCAGGCGATATTTTTTTGAGTGTATCCCAGAACGCATCGTCCGAGGGTTGGCCATTAAAGAGTATCTTTCCTTTTGGAGAAACGATGACCATGGTTGGCAGATCTTTGACATGCAAGAGGCTTGCCAGTGAATCTTTGTTAGAGTCCATGAGCCAGGTGCATTGTGCCTGGCTCGCATCCTCTTTGCGGAGCATTTCCGCGTCTTGAAGCATCTCCGGATATTTTCCTGTGAGAATGGCGAGGACGGGCATGTTGTTTGCGTGGCATGCCTTACTCGTGATGATGAAATCAGGAAGGTTTACCTGGATGTCACGGCTCATGGGGGACCAGAAGTAGAGGATGATGGCTTTATTGCCCTTCATGAGCTGACTAAGTGCGATGCTTTTGCCATTACTTTGAGATTGCAGTGACTTCTGGAGTGGGAATGAGAGAGACTGCATGGCTTTTCCCAAGCGGAACTTCTCAATATGCGGGCTAAAAACCGGTGCTTGTCGTGGGCTCAAGTAGAAGGCATCGGTGATGTGTTTCTTAAAGCCGGATTCGTCATTTTTTTCCAGTGCTGCGAGCGCTTGGGCGTAATGAATGATAGCCAGCCAGTCATCTTTGATGGCGAACACCTCGGAATGATCAGGGTTAAAGCTGTCACGCCTTTCAATGAGTTCCGGCAACATGGCGGCAATAGCGGCATGGTCTCCCAAGTCAACCAGGTTGAGAAAACGTGCTTCGAGAATCACCTGAGGGTGAATGCCCGCTTGCTTGGCTTTCTTCAGAGCTGTGTCAAATTCTTCCCCATATCCAAGAGCCGAGAAAAGTTGATCCAGTATGGCTTCCTTTGAATCGCTTGCCTGATTCTTTTGATTTTTGGCATCCAAGAGTGCGGGGTTTTCCATGGCCATGAGCGGTGTCATGAGGATGAAGCCAAGTAATAAGATTTTCATGGCGCGAATTTTGGGCTGCTTGCTACAAAAACACCAACACATAAAAAGCGGACGATCCGATATCAGACCGTCCGCTGTGAAGAGAGCTACGATGAGGGTCTAGTTGCCGGGAATATCCAATGTTTCACCGACGCGGATGAGGGTGTCGGAGAGTTGGTTGGCAGACTGAATGGCTTCTACGGAAGTATTGTATTTGCGCGCGATGCCCCAGAGGCTGTCCCCGGCAACGACGGTGTGTCTCGCTGAGATCGTGACAGGTGCGGGCTGGGGTGGGGATGGAACGGTTGATGACACAGCAGGAGTGGCAGCCTGGTTTCTTGGGGGTAATGGCTCGTAAGGACCATTCTGAGCAGAGCTTGGAGCAGGTGGGTAGCTGCCGGGTTCACCTCCCGCTGTCGGCACTCCGTACGGGTTTGCTCCACTGGCAGACCCCGGGCTGCTGCTGTTCCATTGACTGTATCCGGAATTTGATGAGCAGGCGTTGATGAGAAGGGGGGTGAGGCAGGTTGCAATGGCGAGTAGGATGGTGTTTTTCATAGTGAAGTGGTCGTGTTTCTTAGCGTGATGCGCGCATGGTATTTGTTCCTCTCTTTCATTAGCACGGCAAGTCGTTTTGTAAAATGAGGATATTAGAAAAACGTCATCAGCCGGGTCCTGCTTTCAATAGATTGATGAAAGATATGTCCGCTTAATCGAGGTCTTGCTCAAGCGGACGGCCCGATTCCGTAGAAGTGATTTGCCGTAGCCTCGGTGTGTGCTGACAGCTCCTCGAGGGTTTCGCCGCGTGCATCTGCAATTACTTGTGCAGTGAAGGAGGTGAATGCTGGTTCGCAGCGCTTGCCACGGTGAGGGACGGGGGCAAGGTAGGGGGCATCTGTTTCGACCATGAAGGATCCGGCCGGGCAGTGCTTGGCAGTCTCGAGGACGGTCACCGCATTTTTGAAGGTTGCGATTCCGGTGAAAGAGATCAGGCCTCCGAGGTCGAGGATGGGTTGGGCGGCTTCCATACTAAAGGGAAAGCAGTGGAATACGGCACGCGTGTGATCAGCGTATCGACGGTAGATGTCGATGGCGTCCTGAAGCGATGCTTCACCGGAGCGGTCACGTGTGTGAATGACGATATTTTTGCCAAGCTCTTTGGCCAATTCAAAGTGCTGGCAGAGGAATTCCCGCTGTCTGGCATGGTAATCCTCACCAGACCAGCCTTCAGGAGCCGGGTGATAATAGTCGAGCCCGCTCTCTCCAATGGCGACACAGCGCGCGTGGGTGGCATAATCCCGGAGCGTGTCCAGGTAATCATCACTGGTCTCGTGCACATCACAAGGGTGGATGCCCACGCAGGCATAGACCTCAGGATATTGCTCGGCAATGGCCAGATTCCGCGCACAATCCTCGAGACAGGTTGCAAGGGTAACCATGCGTTGCACCCGGTGCTCACGGGCTCTCGAGATAAGTTCACCGAGCTCATCAGCTGAAAATTGATGAGATGCGAGATGGCAATGTGAATCCGTAAGGGTCATACTAAACTGCTGATTAGAACCTTAGTGCAAACCAGAGACCGGCAAAAGACTGGTCGTCCCCTTCATCATCGTCGTCAATAAGTATCGAGCCACCCACGAAAGGGGTGATGGATACAGTGTCGGAGATATGGTGCGTCAGTGAAAGCCTGCCGTAAGCATCGTTCAATCCGCTGCGACCATAATAATCACTAACGTAGCTAAGCCCGGTGCTGAGTGAAATGAAGCTTTTAGAGGAGATGATCTTAGACCACTCTGTCTCAACGCTCCCATACCAGGCATCCGCACCGAAGTCGTAATGGGCACCGGCAGTTGTGATAAAGTCTGCGCCAAACTTCCAGCTGGCAAAGAGGCCCAAATCAACACCATCCTTAAAAACAGAACGGTGTGATGGGTTCGCCTCATCATGATCGGAAGATCCATGTGGCGGGCCAACCGGAACCTCGTGGGGTGGGCCGACCGGAACATCATGCGTTGGGCCAACGGGAACTTTGTGTGGTGGACCAACGGAGACCTGCTGTGGCTCGTCGATGCGATCATGCTCTTGCCTGAAATCGCGGCAGGTGGCCTTGAAGCCCAGGGTAAGACGATCGCTGTGTTGGTGGCTCAATTGGGCGAATAAGGCGGATTCAGAAAAATCACCACCACCTGTTTCTGTAGCATACCACGATCCGATGCTCAGTGAGGTTTTATTACCAAGGGCGATCTCAGTCTCTAATTGAAAGTCAATGGTGTTCCCAGCGAGCTCAAATCCACGGTAAGCATAACCACTACGATAACCTGTGACTGCCTCAACACCTAGGGTAGTCTCACTGGCTAAATCAGCAAGGACATGGTTGGGAATGCAGAGGGTGAAAATAGTCAGAGACAAGACAAGTTTCATGGAAACCATTGATATGATAGATCGAATCGATCTTTTAATCAACGATATTGGCCATTTTCTCAAGACCCTCGATGACGCGGCTGTGTGGGCATCCGAAATTGAAACGAACGTGACCCGGACTCCCAAAGAAAGCCCCGTCTGATAGATAGATGCCCGCCTCCTTTTCAAAGAACTTGGCTGGATTTTCCTGGTTCA
>JBDQHQ010000006.1:0-21317 GCA_040264795.1 Akkermansiaceae bacterium
ACGGATCTCTGCCGCTGCCGCGCTCGAGGACCCATACTTCGCCAACGCCCCCCTCGCCACTCCCCCGTTGCTGCTCCCGATACCTGACCCATCCAAGAAACCAGAACCATCCACAAACTCTACGAGGACTTCCTGCGTGATCATCTGGCTATTCCTGTTATCGCCGGAGAAAAAACCGAGGCCGAGCGCTTTCCCGGAGCAGATATGACCCTCACGGTAGAGGCCATGGTCCAGGACAAGAAGGCCATTCAGGCAGGCACATCCCACTATCTGGGAACCAATTTCTCCAAGGCTCAAAACATCACCTTCGCCGGACGCGACGGTAACCAGCAACATGCCCACACAACCTCATGGGGTGTATCTACCCGCCTCATTGGAACGCTCATCATGGCTCATTCCGACGATGATGGTTTGGTATTACCTCCGCGAGTGGCTCCATCCCAGATCGTTATCGTTCCGGTGACGCCCAAGGAGGAAAGCCGTGCGGCCATCGTAGATGCCTGCCATGCCCTTGCGGAGATTTTACGCCGGGATGGTTCCTACGCTGGACAAGCCTTGCGCGTCCACGTTGACGAGCGAGATCTTGGAGGCGGGGTCAAAAAATGGGAGTGGGTCAAAAAAGGGGTGCCCATCAGGATTGAAATAGGCCCTCGTGATCTCGAGTCAGGAAAACTCTGCTTACAGCGCCGTGATCAGGGACCCATGGAGAAAGAGTTCATCCCCAAAGAGGACTTCATCCGCAATGTCACGGACATTCTCCAGGACATACATAACACCCTGCTTTCCCGCGCCACGCAACTCCGTGACTGCAACATTAGCGAATGCTCTGATCTCGAGAGCTTTGAACAGCATTGGTCACAAGAGACATCAGGCTGGTTGATGACCCCATGGAACGGCAGCCGTGAGCAGGAAGAGTCCCTATCGAAAAAACACAAGATATCAATCAGGTGTTTGCCGATCCAAGCTGAAGAGGCTGACCTTGCTCCGTGTTTTCTCACTAAAGAGCCCACCAAAGAAAGGGCATTATGGGGACGCAGTTACTGACGATTTTTAGCTTTGGCATTTTTCATTTCTTACCTAGAGTCTAATTCAAATGGGAATCTTCAATAAACCAAAACTCAGGGGCGCGGGCAACAAACGTGAGAATATGCCCGATGATCTATGGGCCAAGTGTGCTGACTGCGGTGAGTTGATTCATACACTTGATCTCAAGCAAAATCTCAACGTGTGTCCGAAGTGTGATTATCACTTCCTCATCGGTTCTCGTGAGCGCATCGAACTCCTCGCTGACCCTGGAAGCTTTACCGAGACAAACGCGGATTTATTTTCCCAGAACCCCCTTGGGTTCAAGAACTATGACGAAAAGATCTCAATGCTGCGGGAGAAGACCAAACTCAATGATGCCGTAGTCACCGGCTCTCTCTCGATTGGCGACAAGCCGGCCATGATTGCAGTGATGGACTTCAAATTCTTTGCCGGCTCGATGGGCTCGGTAGTGGGTGAAAAAATCACTCGAGCCGTGGAAAAGGCCATCGAGGAGAGGCGCGCTGTGATCATTGTTTCAGCCTCCTCAGGTGCGCGCATGCAAGAGGGCATGCTCTCGCTCATGCAGATGGCAAAAACCTGCGCAGCTCTGGCTCGCCTGTCAGAAGCCGGCCTGCCATACATCTCGGTGATGACCCACCCCACCACCGGTGGTGTTACCGCATCGTTTGCTACCATTGGTGATATCAATCTTGCTGAGCCGAAATGCATGATCGGCTTTGCCGGTCCACGCGTTGTCAAGGAAACCACACATCAGGATCTGCCTCCAGGTTTTCAAACCGCTGAGTTTATGCTCGAACACGGCTTGATCGACTCGATTGTCAGCCGAGCGAAGATGCGCTCCAAGCTAGCCACTCTGCTCGGATACATGCTGCCCTAAGGCAGTAATCTCTAACATCCGCGCTTAGATACCGGGTGCCTCTTCTACCCGTGCAGATGACTTACAAGGAAGCAATCGACTGGCTCTACGCCACCCAGCAGTTCGGCATCAAACTTGGGCTAGAACAGCCTCGCCGGCTACTCGATGAGTTCGATGGCTATCCTGCTGACCGGGTTAAAGTCGTGCATGTTGCAGGCACCAACGGCAAAGGGTCTACCTGTGCCATGATTGATGCCCTTGCCCGTGCTTGCGGTCTGTGCAGCGGGCTTTTCACATCCCCTCATCTGATTGATTTTCGTGAGCGCGTCCGTGTCAATGGATCTGAAATCAGTGAGCAAGAAACCGCCCGGTCCCTTACAGAGCTGCGCGCCCTGGTATCAGACTGGGATCATCATCCTACATTTTTTGAGCTGACACTTGCGCTCGCCATGAGGCACTTCAAACAGCAGGGTTGTGAACTCATCGTATTGGAAACAGGTATGGGTGGCAGGCTTGATGCAACGACAGCAGTGCCGGCAGATATTGCCGTGATTACACCTGTGGACATGGATCACTCCCAATGGCTGGGAGAAACCTTGCCCGAGATTGCCGCTGAGAAAGCTGGCATCATGGTAGCTGGCAAACCCGTAATCAGTAGTGGCCAAGCCCCTGAAGTTGTGGAGGTCCTGCAAGGCCATGCTAATAAGATCCACTCCCCGATCGAGTTTATCACAGAGCCCTTCACCGACTGCCCCGTTGCGCTACCCGGCAAGCATCAGCGTCACAATGCCTCCCTGGCCCTGGCCGCTGCCGGGCATGCGGGAATCGCGCCGGATAAAGAAAAAATCACTCATGCACTCGGCACGGTCTACTGGCCCGGACGCTTTGAGCGATGCACCGCAACAGACTTACCATGCAGCTTAATCCTCGACGCGGCTCACAACCCTCAGGCAGCACAAGCATTGGCAGAGACCTGGCAGAATCAATATAAGGATCAAAAGGCCGTCATTGTCTTTGGCGGAGTGAAAGATAAAAACACCAAGCTCGTCCTTTCTGCATTATCGCCGATTGCGGCTCACATTCATCTCACGCCTATCAATTCACCACGCTCATTGGGAACAGAGGAACTCGCCGATGTTGTTTGCCCGGAAATACCACACACCATCCACCACAGTATTACCGATGCCATTAGCAGTGCAGGTCAACAGGCATCAGAATCACCCATTCTCATTTGCGGCTCCATCTTCCTTATTGGCCAGGTCAAGGCAATGCTAGCAGCCAGGGAATTACAACCGAGTTCCCAGTAGGAAACGCCCAAGCTCATAGATTGCTTTCTCTCTTAAACTTCAACACCCATTCAACCAAAAATGTTTTTCCAATCACTTCTCCGTCGTAATGAGATAGGGGCCAATTCCTATCTCGTCGATATCGACGGCCACCGTGTGGTGTTGGACTCAGGTATGCACCCCAAAGAGGAAGGTGTGGACTCCCTGCCTGCTCATCATGAGATCGAGCCCGACAGCGTTGACTCGATCTTTGTATCTCATTCACACCTTGATCACTCCGGGTCTCTGCCCGTGCTCATGAATGCACAACCAGATGCCCAGGTCTATATGACTCCCGCTACCTCAAAACTTGTGGATGCCCTGTTGCACAACTCCGTTAACGTGATGGAGAGCAAAAGGGTTGAGCTCGGCATTACAGATTACCCCTTCTACACGCATCGCGAGCTCGACCGCCTTGAGCAAAGCTGGCGCACATTCAATTATGATCGTCCGTTTCAGCTTAACGAGAACATCCGCGCCAGTTTTCACGATGCGGGGCATATCCTCGGCTCCGCCGGAGTGATGCTTGAGACCGTCGACAAGCGTATTTTTTACACCGGTGACGTGCAGTTTGAGGACCAGACTCTGATCCCGGGAGCAGATCTCCCAGAGAAGGATATTGATGTTCTCATTATTGAAACCACTCGTGGTGCCTCACCGCGTGATAGCTCCTACAACCGGCACGATGAGGAAAACAAATTTGCCGAGTCTATCGAGAGATGCCTGCGTGGTGGAGGTTCTGTCCTGATTCCTGTATTTGCCATGGGCAAGACCCAGGAGGTGATGAGCATGATCCATCGTTTCAAAAGCGAGGGTTTGATTCCCGATGCTCCCGTTTACATCGGTGGCCTGAGCACAAAAATGTCGGTCATCTTCGACGAGTTTGCAGATTCATCACCACGCAATCAGCCTGGATTTCGCGTTCTCAAGGACATGGAAATCAAAACGGGAGGACGCCGCCGCAAGCGAGCTCCGATCATGTATCAGCCCGGCTGTATTTATGCCCTGTCGAGTGGCATGATGACTGAGAAAACAGTATCCAACAGCTTTGCCCGCGGCTTCCTGGACAATCCAAAAAATGCGTTACTCTTTGTCGGCTATGCTGATCCTGATTCTCCTGCAGGACATATTCGCTCCGGCAAGCATGGCGACCTCATCAATCTTGATCCTGAGCAAGCTCCCGTTCAATTCAATTGCTCGATGGATGTTTTTGACTTCTCAGGGCACGCAACCCGGCAAGACCTGCTTGACTACATTCTGCGAGTCAAACCCGGCAAGACGATCCTTGTCCATGGAGACATTGAGGCTACGGAGTGGTTTGCTCAACAATTACGGGAGAAACTTCCTGACTCAGAAACCATTATCCCCAAACCAGGCAGCAAATACTATTTCTGATGACTGGATTGAGCTGCTTGTCTTCAACTCTCAGCGGATTGGATCAAGCCCACAAGGCAACGTAGCTATCCATGGAGACTAGCTCACCAAGCCCTGCTCGACACACTCGCCTAATCCTGTTAAATAATACGTGCATGCAGAGCCTTTCCATCAAGCCTACAAACAGGTTTCTAAAACTCACTTTGGCAATAATCACAGCAACATGCTCGCTGACTCTCAGCGCGGAGGCAAACATCCGCTGTGCTACTGTCAATGTTGATAAAGTTCTCAAGCATTACCAAAAAGCACACCAGCAGAGACAATCCCTGATAGCAAAGCGTGATGAGTATAGAGAGAGGCTTGAGACACTTATCTCACGCCGTGATCAAATCAGGAACTCGATGGCAAGTTTACGTGATGAAATCGATGAGGAGTTGGATGCTTCAGGTATAAAGCAGGCCTATTATGATCGTGCACTCAAGCTACACAAGCAAGAGCGCTCCATGAGCGAACACATCAAAACGTTGGAAGATTTACACCTCAAACAAGCACAGAAGGACTTGGCTAGCCTGACGCGAAACTCACTGGATGAAATTCATCTGTTCATTACTCAATACGCCAGAGAGCAACAGTACCAATGGGTCATAGACACATCAGGGCATACCAGCAGCATGATGTCCCCACTTATCTATGCGAGGAACGCCATGGATATCACGCCGGAAGTTCTTGCAGAGATTAACAAGTAATCAGCCCATGCATTGATCCCGCACCTTCCCCGCGTGCAAAATCTCCCTGCCTCAGCAAACAGCTGCCAAAGCTTGGTCAAGATCAGCGATGATGTCATCGCTGTGCTCTATGCCTACACTCAGGCGAACAAGCCCGGGAGTGATGCCTCCAGCCAGCTGCTGCTCAGCACTGAGTTGGCTGTGCGTGGTCGTAGCCGGATGAATGGCAAGGCTTTTTGCATCTCCCACATTGGCAAGATGAAGGAATAGCTTGAGGGACTCGATGAACTTCTGACCGGCATCACTGCCGCCTTTGAGTTCGAAAACAACCATACCTCCACCCTTGCCATTGAGGTATTTCTGGCAGCGTTCGTATTCGGGGTCATCCTCGAGACCTGGAAAACGTACCCACTCCACCGCATCGTGCCCTTTGAGATATTGGGCGACTTTCAAGGCATTTTCTGAATGCTTTTCCATCCGCAGCGGTAGGGTTTCGATTCCCTGCAAAAACTGCCATGAATTATCAGGGCTGATGCAAGCCCCCAAGTTGCGCAGTGGTACTGTGCGCATTCTCAGGATATAAGCCAATGGAGCTAATGGCTCAGGCAGATCATGCCCCCAACGCAAACCATGGTATGAGCTATCGGGTTCATCGAAGAGTGGATGCTTGCCTGCTGCCCAGTTAAATTTACCGGAGTCCACCACAATTCCCCCAAGGCCGATACCATGACCACCAAACCACTTGGTCAATGAGTGAACAACAATATCCGCACCGAAGTCCAGAACCCTGGTCAGGTAGGGGGTGGAGAAGGTGGCATCAACGATCAATGGCAGACCATGAGCATGAGCTATATTTGCAATCGCCTCAAGGTCTGCTACTTCAAGAGCGGGGTTGGACACCGTCTCACAAAACAGGGCACGAGTCTTGTCGTTGATGGCTGCCTCAAAATTTGCGGGATCGGTCGAATCCACCAGGCTAACATCAATTCCCATTTTGGGCAGAATGTCGTTAAACATGGTGTAACTACCACCGTAAAGATTACGGGCAGAGACAATGTTGTCACCTGACTCAGCCAGGTTAATAATACTATTAAAAATAGCCGACGTGCCCGAGGCAAACCCCAAGCCCGCCATTTCATGAGCTCCCTCCAAGAGACACACTCGTTTTTCCAAAACATCGGTCGTTGGGTTCATCAAACGTGTGTAGATATTGCCCAGCTCTTTGAGTGCAAAGAGATTCGCTGCGTGCTCTGTAGAATCAAAAACAAAAGAGCTGGTGCGGTAAATTGGCACAGCACATGCGTTGGTACTCGGGTCAGGCTGCTGGCCACCGTGGAGGCAAATCGTTTCTGGTTTCATAGGTATGTGGCTGTTGGTTTAGCGCATGGTTGCAAATCGCTGGCGCAGCAGATCCTTTTGTGCGAGATCCGCTGTTTTGGCCTGGGCATCAATGAGCCACTGATTCTCGAGCTCGTTTTTTGTCGGGCGGTGGCTCTCAAGATAAACTCCGAATTTTCCGGGAGGAGCCGCCAGTGTTTCCTCGGCAAGTGCCATGGCCTCGGAGGTTGAAGTCATGTCTCTGGACGTTTCGTCAACGAGGTCAAAAGTACCACCTTTGCGTGGAATGCCGTCATCAAAGGCTCCTGGGTAGAACATGGTGCACTCGGAGAGTGTCTCCACCACTGCAAAGCCTGGGTGAAGAATCGCACGCTCAAACATCTCATTCATGTGTTTCACCTGCACAGCATGGGTGCGTGCGATGAAGGTGGCCCCGGATGCCACCAGCTGGGACATTGGATTGATGGGCATATCAACAGAACCACGCGGGTCTGTTTTTGAGCGCCTTCCAATAGGTGTCGTCGGGCTGGTCTGGTTTTTTGTCAGACCATAAACTTGGTTGTCCATGACCACGTACGAAAGATTCACATTCTTGCGTGCAGCATGATTAAGATGATTTCCACCAATCGAGTAACCGTCACCATCACCACCGAACACAAAAACATGCAAATCAGGGCGCGACAGGGATATTCCCGTTGCCAGCGGCAAGGCCCGTCCGTGAATAAAGTGAATGCCATGCGCATTGACGAAGTATGGAAAACGTGAGGAACAGCCAATACCTGCCACACAGACTATTTTCTCATGCGGGATTCCCAGTTTCTGAACCACATTGAAAAAGGATGCCAGGACTGCAAAATCACCACAGCCTGGGCACCATGTGGGGTGATCGGCTTTAAGCTGCTTCTTGGTAAGTTTCTCGGTTGGAGCGGACATGTCGTAATAGAATGGTTGGTAGTAAGAAGGTGTTATTACTCGTCAAGCAGCTTTTGGGCTTCGTCAACAATCTCGCTGACACGAAAAGTAATCCCCATGGTTTTATTGATTGAGGAAATGCGGGAGTCACAAGTAACGGCGCGTAAGAGAGTAGCGAGTTGTCCCATACCGTATACTCCCGAGTCATTCATTTCAGGCACCACCACGTGATCGTAGTGTTTGAAAATGTCACCCAAATCGGTTCTCAAGGGGTGGATGTGGCGGATATGCAAGGACCCCACCCTGTGGCCGGCTTCTCGCAGCATATCTGTGGCTTCGTGAATCGGGCCGAATGTCGAACCCCACCCGACAAAAAGAATATCCCCTGCTTCATCACCATAGAAATCGGGCTGGGGCAAGGACTCGGCGATTTTGATGAGTTTGTTGCGGCGCTTTGCCGTCATGGCAGCGTGGTTTTCGGGATTACCCGATGGGTGACCCCACTCATCATGCTCGAGACCGGTCACGACCGGATATTTACCCTCCACAGAGCGGGACCCCGGAGGAGAGTGACGGGTAATGCGATCCAGTGGATATGGTTTGAAGTCCTCACCACGCTCAGCGATATCAAGTTCTGGCTCAACCCAGTACTGATCAATATCAGGCTCCGTGAACGCCTCGATACGCGTGGCAATGGCCTGATCGGAGAGAATAACCACCGGTGTGGAATACTCCCTGGCGATGCGGCAGGCTTCCACAGCCGTGTAGAAGCAATCCTCAACATTGCGCGGTGCGAGAACCACACGAGGAGCATCACCATGCGAGCCGTAGATTGCTTGCATGAGGTCTGACTGCTCCACCGAGGTGGGCATACCTGTTGAGGGTCCTCCACGTTGAATATTGACCACAATAAGGGGCAGTTCCGCCATCGAGGCATATCCCATCGCCTCAGCCTTGAGGGCTAATCCGGGTCCGGATGAGCCGGTGATGGCCAGATGCCCTGAGTAAGCCGCACCAATGGCTAGTGAAACAGCAGCCAGCTCATCTTCGCATTGGATGAACATGCCGCCATATTTAGGCAATTCCGAGCGTAGCTGCTCCATGATCGTCGTCCACGGAGTAATGGGATATCCTGCTCCATAACGACAGCCACCGGCAATCAGGCCCAATGCCAGCATGGTATTGCCATCCGTGGAAATTCTATTCTCCTCAGCATTCTCACCGGGAGCCATTGGCATGTGATTGATGTCGTGAACTGGCCAAGTGTAACCCGCATCGAAGGCCAGCATCGCATTGCGCAAAATATCCTCTGACTTACCACCGAATTTCTTGGCGATAATCGATGTAATTGCCTCACGGTCCAGCTGGTAAACGGCGCAAAGCATACCCAGCACAAAGATGTTTTTACCACGGTCTTTAGCGGAACCGCCGATGGCTTCAATGGTAGCCGTTGTGATGGGCACACCAATGTGGATGATATCACGTTCCTCTTTGATTTCTTCCACCTTATCGGAGTCATAGAAACAAATGCCCCCGTCTTTCAATGAGGCTAAATGGTTATCATAAGAGTCCTGATAGAATGCGACAAGGGTATCTGCCTCGTCTCCGGGGTGCAACACCTTGCCCGAGCCCAAATGAACTTGGAATATTGATGGCCCGCCGGAAATGGTGGAGGGAATCGTCATGTAGGTCATCACCTCCTGAGCGGTGGAGCCAGCTAACTGGGCAAGAAATGCACCAATCGACTGGATGCCATCCTGAGAGTATCCTGCCAGACGAATAACAGCATTTTTGCGAGTGTTCGGTGAGGGAGATAGAGTCGAAGAGCTCATAAATCTGAATTTGGTGGGCTTGGAAATAACATGAAAGTGCAATTTCGAAAGCAAAAAGAGCAACTACAGCTCCTTGTATTTCAATCAGAAACAGAAAGCTTGGCATTTCCCAGACTTGACGTGCAGCCTTGGCTGACTATGCTGCGCCCCCCTCCGGACCATGAGCCGGACCTCGAGACATGGCACTCATTGTTCAGAAATATGGCGGATCATCGGTTGGCACTCCGGATCGCATCCGTAATGTAGCCTCCAGGATCAAGCGTGTTTGCGATCAGGGCAATCAGGTGGTCGCCGTGGTTTCAGCCATGGGTGGCGTCACCGACAAGCTACTCGGCATGGCAAACGAGCTCAATGCCAACGCACCGGAGCGCGAGCTTGACGTGCTTCTCTCCAGTGGCGAGCAGCAATCCATCGCCTTGGTTGCGATGGCCCTGCAAAGCATGGGAATTGATGCTGTCTCCGCTACAGGTCGCCAGGCCGGCATACGCACGATTGGGAGTCATACTCGAGGAAGAATTGACCACATCGATCCTTCTCTGGTCCAAAGCTATCTTGCTGAGGGTAAGGTGGTGATTGTTGCCGGCTTTCAGGGTGTCACCGAAGAGGGTTTGATCCACACCCTCGGGCGCGGCGGCTCAGATCTCAGTGCCATCGCGGTAGCCGCCTCACTCAATGCTGATGTCTGTCAAATTCTCACCGACGTTGATGGTGTCTACACTTGTGACCCCCGCATCGTCCCAGACGCACGCAAACTTCCAGAAATATCATACGACGAAATGCTGGAAATGGCCTCATCAGGAACAAAGGTCATGCAATCCCGCTCGGTCGAATTCGCCAAGAAATATGGTGTTGTATTTGAGGTTTGTTCCAGCCTCAACGACAATCCAGGAACCCTAGTTACCGAAGAACATCCAGCTATGGAAGCAGTAGTTATACGCGGAGTCTCCATTGAGCGCTCCCAAGCCCGCATCACAATCACAGACATCCCGGACACCCCAGGACACTCAGGAAAAATCCTCGGCTGTCTTGCGGATGCTGAGATCAATGTGGATATGATTGTCTCAAACATTGCCAGTGACGGGATGGCACGCCACTCATTTACTGTGCACACCAATGACCTTGGACGAGCTCATGCAGCACTCAAGCCGGTTCTGAGTGAACTTTCCAATGATGCACAAATTGAGACCGAGGCCGCTTTGGCTAAGCTCAGCACAGTCGGCATCGGCATGCGCTCACACTCTGGAGTTGCGGCCAAAATGTTCCAGGCACTTGGCGATGCAGGGATTAATATCGGCATGATTTCCACATCCGAAATCAAGATATCCGTGACTGTCAACGAGAGTGACATTGAGGAAGCAGCCCGCGTCGTGCATGAGGCATTTGATCTGGACAAAAAGCCAGCGCAATAATGCGGTTTTAAACAGGCGGCTGCCCCTTTTCAGCCAGAGCACCCTCAAGCCCAAGTGAAAGACAGGTCCGATAGCATTCAGTCCACTCAGACCGGAAAGAAGCTCCTTTCGGGTATTTATGGTCCTTTCAGGGACAATGATGCGCTCAAGGCCATCATCTTTGCATGGCTGATACTGGGCATTATGTCGGCTATTTTCCCACTGGCAATGCGCCAGATTGTGCCGGCTGAGATTCTCTCAGACCAAGACCACAAACTCACTATTGTGTTACGGGCGGTCACCATAGCGGGTATGGCAACCTACATTTTCTGCCTCCCCTTTTACTGCTTTTGGGTAAACCGGAGCTGCAAAAACGCCTGGTTACTCAATCCGCCAAAAATGCGGACAACTCCGGGATTGGCAGTTGGCTACTACTTTATTCCAGTTGTTTCACTTTGGAAACCCTATGTCAGCATGTGTGAGATACGTAATGCCAGCTTTGGCATGCGTGACCAACTTACCACCTTACTTCCTCTCTGGTGGTTTGGTTGGGTCTCCTATCTACTGATGACCGCTGGTAGGATATCAGGAAAGTTCTCTTCCAATGAGGAAGTCATCAGCATGAGCAAAAAACTCGCAACAGTAGCTGATATTAGCGGGATCGCGCTAAGCTACATGACGATTGCACTCGTCATATCCATGACGAACGCACAAAACAAGCGCGCTTCAGAGTGGCGTCCATAGTCACTTTTTCAAAGCAACTCCTTTACAAGGGCACCTTAATTGCCAAGCTTAGGCAATGCAATTTGTTGTGCGATTTATCGGAGTTTCTTGGGCTGTCATCGGTGTAAGTTCTCTGTTACTGCGCGCCATCACCAGCCTTTCCAGGCATGCTGTCAATGCCATCGAAACCGGGCTAAGTGTATGGCAATGGACCATACTGGTTGTCTTTGCTATTTTCATGGTTGTTGCAGAGGGTTACCGGGGATTCCAAAAAAAGTTTTCCCCCAGAACAGCGGCAAGGATTAGGTATTTGAGAGATCACCCAACGGCATTGCGTGTTTTGCTCGCACCCGCTTTCTCGATGGGCTTTTTTTATGCCAATCGGAAGACCAAGCTCACCGTGTATATCCTGACCACGGCTATTATTTGTCTCGTGCTGATCGTCACCTACCTCTTGCCTGATCCTTGGCGTGGCATTGTCGATTTTGGAGTGGTACTCGGTTTGTTGTGGGGTTTGGTTTCCTTATGGATCTTCACCTTCAAAGCCCTCACCGACACAAACTACTCACATTCGCCAGAAACACCTGGCAGTTGAGTTCACATTCTCAGGCACTGTTTTTTCTGTTGGATTGCGGGAACTTCAGAGCCACCTGTATGAGATGTTTGCCGATGAATGGATACCAGCAAACCTATGGCAAGAAGGGTGAAGAGCATGTTAGTCCCGCCATAACTAATGAATGGTAATGGCAGGCCGGTATTGGGAAGCAATGCCGTGCACACACCCACATTCATCATTGCAGGTATAACAATAACACTGGTCAACCCAACCGCTAACAATCTGCCAAAAATATCTTTGGCATGCATCGCGATAGCTACCCCACACACCATGATCACCACAAAGCAAAAGATACTTCCAAGAGTGAACCACAGGCCTAACTCTTCTCCAACAACAGGAAATATGAAATCTGTATGTGACTCAGGGAGGTGATCCCTGCTCTGAGTTCCGGCTCCCAGCCCCTTGCCATCAACACCACCATTCTGAAATGCATAAAGGGCTTGCCTTTGCTGAAAAGCTTCACCATTTCGGTATCTCTCTGACTCAAGATCAAATATTGCCCTCACCCGCCCCATCCGCTCAGGGTTTTGCCATACTACCAAGGCCATACCCCCCAACGCCGCGGACCCCGCAGCAGCAATGTAAGGCAAGCGGACCCCCGCTGCATACATCACTAAAACACCGGCACAACCAAGCGCCATCGCCGTACCCATATCTTTTTCAAAGAAGATTAGGATCACAGGGATACCCAGCAGCAGTGAGGGCCAGACAAAGCCTTTGAAAAACTGCCGACCCTCAGTCTGGTAATGGGCATACCAAGCAGCAAGCGCCATAATAACAAATATTTTGGCAAGTTCTGATGGTTGAAACTGAGGTAATCCAGGCACCTTGATCCAACGAGAAGCCCCATTGATACTTTGCCCAATTCCGGGTATGTAACACAGGATAAGAAGTGCTGATGCGGCAATCAGGGCCGGGATCCAAAACGGACGAAGTCGCCTGTAGTCGAGATTGGAAATCACAATAGCACCAATCAAGCCTACAATAGTAAACAAAGCCTGTTTTTTAACCAAGCTATATTCATTCGCCTTGTCATGCCAGACACTTGTGCTCGTCAGCATCACAAGCCCAAGTGTCACCAAAGCGGTCACCGCCAGGCAGAGGAATATGGCATTTTTCCGGCCCATTAAATGATCAGTAAATTAGTGTGTTGGAATCTTGATACCTCTGCCCGCGTAAAGCTTGTTGGGATCCTTAATGCCATTGAGAGCGAGAAGATTTTTTTGCGAGACATTAAAACGTTTGGCAATACGCGTCAGCGTGTCACCGGGCACAATGGTGTAAAGCTTACCTCTGTCTTCTACACCGATAGGCTGCACAGCTTCCTCTTCAATAAGAATAGCCTTGGGTGCATTGGCAACATCATCAGCTACTTGTCTCTTTTTAGTTTCGGCAGGTTTCGCAGCAACAGGCTTCACGGCTTTGGCTGTCTTTTGTGCTTTGGCAACGGCAGGCTTGGGTGCCGCCCGTTCGACTCTCTCAGGCTTTGATGCTACTGCATGCTGAGACTCTGACTTTTTAACAGTTGCAGCTTTCGGAGCCGGATTAACCGGACGCGCTGATAATTCAGCCGGCAGATCAAGTACGACACCCGCACACAGTGGGCAATTGTTGTTGAGTGCTCTCAATTCCCTCTCCGCAACATTGCGATCTTTAGCAATGCGTGGGTAGGTGTCACCTGTCACAACGATATAGCGACCCGTGTTGGCCAGTTCGGGTATTGCAGCAGAAACCGCTGGCTTTTTCTTTTTTACTACTGGCTTATCGGGTGCAGGTGCCTGAGGTGTGATCACAGCAACGGCTTGCTCTTGTATGGGACTTTGCCCCAAGTCAGCGGTGCCTTGATCCGCATCACCAAAAAAGGCACTATGGATATAGATCGCGGCAATGGCGAGCACATGCAGAATGAGAATGACAAAGAGGGCCCTGCCTACGCCGATGCCTGGCACATCTACTCCCATGCCTGCATGACGATTAGCCGCGGCAGTTGTCGCAGCATGCAATCTGCGCTTGCGTCCGGTTTTGGCATAGAGCACTCGGTAATGAGTGCCAGACGGCTTGTTTCTTCTAATTTGGATTTTCTTATTCATAGTAATGTGGTGTTGGTTGTTTCTGGTTTGTTAGAAAGTCACTTGAGATTGGTTACAATACGGCGGAAGCAGTCACCGCGTTCCTCGTAACCCGAAAACATATCGAATGAAGATGTTCCCGGAGAGAAAAGCACGGTGTCGCCGTGCTCGGCCAAGCTACGGGCCTGGCTAAGAGCATCTTCCAGGCTTGTAGCCACATGAGTGGGCACGGTGTTTGATATAGATTCAAAGGTATCAGCAAGCTGAGCGGCAATTTCGCCGAAAACAACAACACCCTTGGTTGTTTTCTCGAGTCGGGTCAGCAGCTCCGAGTAATCAAGCCCCTTCTCTTTGCCACCAGCAATCAGCACGACAGGCCGGCTTTGTGAACGCAGGGCACTGTCAAGGGCATGCAGATTCGTCGCTTTCGAGTCATTGATATACTCAACCCCATCAAGGATTCCTACTAACTCACAGCGATGCAGTGGCGGTGCAAATCCGCGAAGCGCCTCATTGGCATCTTCTGCACTAACACCAAGCAACGAGCAAGCAGCATAGGCCGCCATTGCATTCTCCGCATTGTGCAATCCACGGAGCCGAGTCATCGATAAATCGATGACTTTCTTACCACCCTCACAGATCCAGCCATCCTGAAGCGTGTAGTCAGCGTCTACTTCTGTGGAGAAAGTCACCACGTTCCCCTTGATCTCACCAACATCCTCACCGGCACGGATAACCACATCATCTCCTTGATCAAGGTTTTCAAAAACACGCATTTTAGCTTCCTTGTATGCTTCAAGAGAGGAATAGCGATCCATGTGATCCTCGGAAAAATTAAGCCAAATGACAATTTCGGGATGAAAATCAACAATGGTCTCCAGCTGAAACGAGCTGACCTCCAGAGCCACTACCTCGGGTGGCTCCTCCATGAGCGGTAACTCGGAGAAAGGTTTGCCGTAGTTTCCGCACGGGACACAAGTCATGCCGCAGTGGTTAAGAATACGATCCACTAGCTCCGTAGTCGTCGTTTTGCCGTTAGTACCCGTAATTGCGATGATTCGCCCTTGATAGAAACGATAAGCGAGTTCGATCTCCCCGATCATTTCACCCGCGTGCTTCCGGTAGGATTGCACGAACTCACTGTTACCATCAATCCCCGGAGAAACAACCAGCAGCTCACAGCGACTTGCATCGCCAGTTACCGAGCTAGCATGAGCCACGGTCTTTACCCCATCAGGTATTGCGGTGATGGAGTCGCGCGAATCATGCAGCGCCACATCGGCACCCATTGAAGCAGCAAGTTCTGCCGCGGCCCGGCCACTTGAGCCGGCCCCTAGGGTGATAACGCTTTTGTTTTTCAGATTCATCTTAGACAATTTTCAACAGTGCGATACCGACCAATCCGCTGAACGCGGAAATGATCCAAAAACGAATAATCACCTGGCTTTCGTGCCAGCCCCTCAGCTCGAAATGATGGTGAATGGGAGACATCGCAAAGATGCGTTTTCCGGTCAGCTTGAAACTACCCACTTGCAGAATCACCGAGAGCGCCTCCATCACAAAAACCCAACCAATCACTACCAGCAGAAGCTCCTGCTTGGCGCAGATGGCGGCTGTCGCAAGCCCCCCACCAATAGCCAGCGAGCCGGTATCTCCCATAAAGACCCTTGCTGGATGACAGTTGTGCCACAAGAAACCAAAACCGGCACCCACCAGAGCTAACAAGAACACGGAAAGCTCAACCACATGGGTGTTGTAGGGAATGAACAGGTATTCTTTGGCCATGTATGCGTGCCCCGCCAGATAAGCAATCACTGCATAAGCAAGGGAAACCGTAATCGTGCATCCAGCAGCCAAGCCATCAAGACCGTCCGTTAGGTTTACGGCGTTGGAACAACCCACTACAACGATGGCAAAAAACGGAATGTACAAGTAGCCCATATCGAACAAGGGCTGCTTGAAGAGTGGAAATGTGATTTCGCTGATGTTCATCGGTGTATCCACCATCGTGTATCCCATGCCCGTCTCCTTGGTCTTGAAAAAGAGAAAGGTGGCTGCAACACAGCTGATGGCGACTTGCCAAAACAACTTGACCCTACCACTGACACCATCAGAGCTCTTCTGCTTTACCTTGGTGTAATCATCGACAAAACCAAGCAGGCCAAGCCCGAGCATGACACAGGTGGTCACAGCAACAAAGGGGTTAAGCGGGCGACCACAGATAAGCACGGCAACGAGCATCGTACCCAGAATCAATACACCACCCATGGTCGGAGTACCGGCCTTGCCCCCATGCAGTTCATTGAGCTTGTGCACTTCTTCCGCGCTGCGGATGGGCTGACCCACCTTAAGAGAGACCAGCTTACGGATCACCCATGGACCTAAAAGAACACTGGCTAAAAAGGTGAGCATGCACGCCATACCGGCACGCACCGTGACGTAACCGAGCAACCTCAGAAAGCTCATGGTATCCGCCCAGCCTTCACCAGCTCTGAAAGCCTCTAACCAATACTCATAAATCCAGTATAACATCCCTTATTCTATGAGTTAATTTTGAGGAAAAACCTGATTCATGACCTTCTCCATACCTGCCGACCGGCTACCCTTGAACAGCACGCTGTCCCCCTCCTTGCAAAAATCCCTGATCCAGACAGCGGCCGAATCCGCGTCATCAAATCGCCGGGCATCATCACTTACCTCGCTCGCCCCCTCGTAAATTTTTCCTGCCTCAGTTCCCACACTGATCACCGTCAATTTCCTCTCAGCCGCTATTTTCCCTACACGCTTGTGCTCCGCATCCGAATGGGAACCCAGCTCAGCCATCTTACCCAGAATGACCAGACGGCGGGCACCGTTATGAACCGGCATCTCTGCCAGTGTGTCGATGGCAGCGATCACAGAATCCGGATTGGCATTGTAGGTATCGTCAAAAACCGTAATCCCCTGAGATACAAATTTTTGCAATCGGCCACCGGTCAGTTGAGCATTCATAAGCCCTGCCGCTATTTCTGATGAGCTCATTCCCAGAGCATGTCCGGCTGCTGAGGCCAGAAGGGCATTATTGACCATATGTTTGCCACTTACGCTCAATTCAACCGGTATCTCCTCTTGGTCATCGATGCAAAGTTTGAAAGCGGAGCCTGTATCCGTGATCCGCAAATCCTCAGCTCGAACCGCACCCCGGCAATTTCCGGCAACGATAACCTTGGCCTCAGTGCGCCCGATGAGGTAATCGACAAAATCACAGCTAGCCGGAACTATCAGAGTGCCTTGCCGGGGCAAAGACCTGGCCAGCGCACTCTTTTCCTCGGCAATGGCCTCACGAGTTTTCAGAAACTCAATATGAGCGGTTCCAATGTTGGTAATAATACCGATGTCAGGTGCAGCTATCTGGCACAATGGCGCAATCTCACCCGCATGATTCATGCCCATCTCCCAGACACAGACTTCGTCAGTCTCCTCGGTAGAGAGAACACTCAAGGGCAAACCAATATGATTGTTTAAATTCCCTCTGGTTGCATTCACCTTGAATTTCTCAGCCATGACTGCGGCAGTAAAATCCTTGGTAGAGGTCTTACCATTGGAGCCTGTAATGCCAATCACCGTGATATCGAGCTGCTGGCGATACCACTTGGCGAGCCTTTGCAGTGCAAGTAAAGTATCCTCAACTAACACCACTGGTATTGCCAAATCAGCTGCAGTTTTAGGTAGTTCATCAAGGATGAGACATACCGCCCCGGCTTGAGCTGCATCGAGAGCAAAAGCATTGCCGTTAAAGTTATCACCCCGTAAAGCGATAAACAGAGCACCCTCTGAGATCGTGCGCGTATCCGTAGAAACCGAAGTTACCAACAACTCGCCATCACCAGCCGCTGACGCCACGAGCTCTCCGCGGGTGGCAGTTACGATCTCAGTGACAGTGGTCGGCTTCATAAAGTGTTCTAGGCTATTGTTTGTTTTAAGTTGATAGCTTTGTAAGCCGCGCGTCGGTCATCAAATTCATGGCGCTTTCCAGCTATTTCCTGATAGGTTTCATGTCCCTTGCCAGCAACCAGGACGATGTCTCCCTGTGAGGATAAATTGACCGCCGTCTGGATAGCATCCATTCTGTCAGCAATGCTTTGATACCTCTCACCTGCCATGCCCTTCTCAATCTCTGCGATGATGTCCTCCGGCTTTTCGGATCTGGGATTATCGGAAGTAATAATACAGTAATCGCTTCCCTTGGATGCCGCCGCTCCCATCAAGGCACGCTTGGAGGCATCCCTGTCACCTCCACAACCAAATACCGTAATCAGGCGGTTGGGTTTAAGTTCCCTCAGAGCTGCACAGGCCTTGACCAAGGCATCCGGCGTGTGCGCGTAATCCACAAAAACAGCCGCCCCGTCTCGTGAGCCGACATTTTCCATGCGACCTGGAACCTGTGGTGCCTCGGCTAAAGCCTTGACCCCATCGCGCATTTTAATCCCCACCGCAACAGCAGATGCAAGCGCTGCTAAACTGTTGTAAACATTGAACCTGCCAATATAGGGAGTCCGGACGCGGTAGTCGCGCTCTTTATAGTGTATGTCAAATTCTGTGCCACGGACCGACTGTATCTCACGACCAATGCGCATATCCGCACGTACGCCGTAACCATAGGTGATAAAATACAAGCGGTCTTTAAATTCCTCGATCAGACGCTGCCCGTATGGGTCATCAATATTGATAACCGCCGTGGTCTTCTTGCTTCCCGACTGAGTCTCCAAAAGCTCAAACAGGCGTCGCTTGGCTGTAAAATAGTCAGCCATGCTTCCATGGTAATCCAGATGGTCTTGGCTCAGATTGGTAAACACCGCAACATCCATCTGCAAGCCGTCCGTTCGTTTTTGCTGCAGTGCATGCGATGAAATCTCCATAGCAACCCCCCTGCAATCATTCTGCTGCATCTTTTGCAGCATGGCCTGCAGCTCCACGGGTCCGGGAGTAGTATGAGTGGCAGGTGTTATTTCCTCACCATCGAAAACCTGCACAGTGCCCAATAGACCGGCACGGCGCCACACCTGCTCCATGATGGCATGAGTGATAAAAGCGGTAGTGGTTTTTCCATTAGTTCCCGTTATCCCCACGACCTTCATGCCCTCGGAAGGATGGCCATGCCACTCACAAGCCATCGCAGCCAAAGCCGCACGAGCATCCGGCACTTGAACCCAGGATACTCCACCCTCATGCCCTGCAGGCTCCTCGAGCTCGGAGACGATGACAGCAGCTCCGCTGGCAATAGCTTGAGGCACAAATTGCTGACCGTCAGCATCAACACCGCGCACAGCAACGAAAACGCTCCCAGGGACAAGCTCTCTGGAATCCGCTGTAATTCCAACGACATCTCCTGAAAGATCACCACTGTGGGAGATCATATCCAGCGCGTTGGTTAGTTGTTGGTAAGTCATCTGTTTGACGGTGTGCTTGTGTAAATGATTTTGCGATATTGTCCTGGTTTCTGAGGGTGCTCTGAACCGCCAGAAGCGTGTAATTTTTCATTGGTTGGCTCTGTGGGCTTCAACCCCATCTGAGCTGCAACACGTGTAGCTACCCTTGCAAAAATGGGTGCGGCCACACTACCCCCTCCAATACTGCGTTTTTTGTTATTTTTCGGCGGTTCCGGCATGCCTCTCGGATCATCTATGACCACCACACACACAAACTCAGGCTTTTCAGCAGGCATCATTCCCGCAAAGGAAACTGTGAGACGTTTTTCGCGCCCATTCTCGCCGTTGTAGTAACCTCCTTCAGGGTGAATTTTACGTGCCGTACCTGTTTTACCGGCGACATTGAAACCCTCCACTTTTGCTCTTCTGGCTGTTCCTATATCGACAACCGTGGTCAATGCCTGCCGCATCTTTTCAGCAGTATCTGCTTTGATAACCCTTCGTACGGCCTCTTGCTTGTAGAGGCTTTTAAACTCTCCATTTTTAGTCATGACGGACTTCAATAATCGTGGCTTCATCAAAATGCCACCGTTCGCAATCGCGGAGTAGGCACACGCGACTTGCAGTGGTGTCACACTGACCGCATAACCGTAGGAAATGCGGGAAAAATCAGTCGGGTTTCCCGTATTGTTGACAACACCAGCACTCTCTCCAGCCATTAAGATATTCGTCTTAGCGCCAAAACCGAAGGCCTTGATGTAATGACGAAATGTTTCTTCTCCCAGCTCGAGCGCTAGCTTATAGGCACCAATGTTACTGGATTTGGCCAGAATCTGCTCAAAACTGAGCTCACCATAAGGGTATTCGTCCTTCACCTCTACCGAGCCATTTCGATAGTATCCCCACTCACAAAATATTTTGGTATCAGGCTCAACGAGTCCCTGATCCAAGGTCCCCGCTGTTGCTATGCTTTTAAAGGTGGAACCAGGCTCATAAATTACCTGAGTAGCGAAATCATAACCATTCTCCCGGATATTTTCCCGCGTGTTAAGGTTATAGGTTGGCCTGCTTGCCATTGCCAGGATGTCTCCATTGTTTGGATTCATCAGGATAATGGTCCCTTTTTGTGCGGCATAATCATGGAGCCCTTTGTCCAGCTCTTCTTCAAGAATCATCTGCAACCCGGTATCAAGAGTTAGCTGAACATCCTCCCCATGTGTTGGGGCTTTCCTCTCCTGAACCTTATCTCCTTTAGTAATTACGTAGCCATCGCAACCAGATAAAACACGATTCATTTTTGCCTCAATTCCAGCACGCCCAGTAACTTTAGGGTCAGCTTCGCGGACGATGAAGTGGGTTTGGTCTGAAGTGGCATTGTTACCGCCCAGTGCACCAGCGTCATCGAGGCCAATCATGGCTGTGAATTTGACGGCTCCCTTGGGAACACTTAGTTTTATGTCAGCGCCGGCGAAAACACCTAGACCGGTTTCGTAAGTCTTAGTCTTGATAGTCAGTTTGCCCTTACCCGTATTCAGGTTCCACTGAGGTTCCCCCCCTTCATTATTTGCACCGATGATATGTTTTTTCTCAACGGGAATCATTTCTCCCTTTTCATCAATAAATGACGGATCAATCCAATTTACCCAGGCAGGCTGATTGTTGTCTTCGTTTTTCAGCTCACTAGTAAGCAAGATGTTTTCTATA